>CAYPTV010000424.1:0-3175 GCA_964413505.1 uncultured Bifidobacteriaceae bacterium
TCGCGCATGACGACGATGCGTTTGCAGTAGGCCGCGATGTCGAGTTCGTGCGTGACCATGACGAGGGTGATGCCGGTGTCGTTGAGTTCCTGAAACAAGCCCATGATCTCGATGCTGGTGCGCGTGTCGAGATTGCCGGTCGGCTCGTCGGCGAGGACCAGTTCGGGGCGGTTCACCAGCGCGCGGGCGATGGCGAGGCGTTGCTGCTGGCCGCCGGACAACTGGTTGGGATGATGGCTGGCGCGGTCGCCAAGGCCGACTTTCGCCAGCGCCTGCGCGGCGCGCTGGCGGCGTTCGCGCAACCCGATCAATGGATGGCTGTAAAACATCGGCAGTTCCACATTCTCCAGCGCCGACGTGCGGGCGAGGAGATTGAAACTTTGAAAAACGAAGCCCAGTTTCCGATTGCGTAACTTGGCAAGCTCCTTGCGGTTCAATCCGGCGACGGCCTGGCCGTCGAGCAAGTATTCGCCGCTCGTGGGTTGATCCAAACACCCGAGCGTGTTCATCAGCGTGGACTTGCCTGAACCGCTGGCGCCCATCACGGCCACGAAGTCGCCGCGGACAATTTCAAGCGTGACGCCGCGCACGGCTTTCACTTCGACCTCGCCCGACTGGTAAGTCTTGGAGAGATCGCGAAGCTGGATGACAGGCGTGCCGTTGGTTTGAGTTGGGCTGTTCATGGTGCTCCACCACCGGGCGGGCCGCCGCCAAAGCCGCCGCCTTTGGCGCTGGCGGCGAGCGTTGAGGTGACGACCGGCGTGCCGTCGCTCAAGCCGTCGAGAATTTCCGTATTCACGCCGTCCGTAATGCCGGTCTTCACAACGATGGGCTTGAGCTTCATGCCATTGGCGCTGGTGGAATAAATCAGGTGTTGGTTGCGCTGCAAAATTCCGGGCTGCGCGCCTTCGTAAGCCGCATTGTCCGGCGGCGTGTAACGCAGCGCCGTGTTGGGAATTTTCTGAGCTTTGTCATTTTCAGCGGCGAGAATGGAAACGTCCGCCGTCATGCCGGGGAATAATTTTTGCTCCGGATTATCCACGGAAATGATGACCTGATAAGTCACGACATTTTGCGTGGTGGTCGGCGATTTGCGGACTTGCGTCACCGTGCCCTTGAAAACGTCGTCGGGGAAAGCATCCACGGTGAAGTCCACCGGCTGGCCGTCTTTGACCTGGCCGATGTCCGCCTCGGAAACGTCAGCCTTGATGTTCATCTTGGTGATGTCCTGGGCGATGGTGAACAACACGGGCGTGGTGAAACCGGCCGTTATGGTCTGGCCCAGATCCACATCGCGTGAAATGACAATGCCGTCCACCGGCGCATTGATTTTGCAATAGCCGAGATTGGCCTGGGCGCTTTCGAGCGCGGCTTGTTTGATGGTGATCGTGGCTTGCGCCTGCGCAAGCTCGGCCGTCGCCTGGTCCAAATCCAGTTGCGACGCCGCCTTCAGCGGCACGAGAATCTTTTTTCGCTCCAGATTCTGGCCTTTGAGCGTCACGTCGGCCCGGGCGCTGGCGAGATCACCTTGTGCCTGTTGCATGACGGCTTGATAAACCGTCGGGTCAATCTCCGCGACGAGCTGGCCTTTTTTCACCGGCGAATTAAAGTCCACATACAGCGCGGAAATTTTCCCGGAAACCTGGCTGCCAACGTCCACGCTCACCACGGCGCTCAACGTGCCGCTGGCGGTGACGCGCTGGATGATATTGCCGCGCACGGCAGGCGATGTTTCATATTGCGCGTGGCCGCCGGACGGTTTGCAGCCGGTGATGACAAGCAGGCTGAAGGCAAAGAACAATGCTCGCTGACTTTTGATATTTAGCTGGCGACGGCACAACCTGGTCAGGTTCAAGTTCGCGTTGCCTCGGCTAAGAGCAATGAGAGAGTTGAGTTTTGCTTTGGTCGCAAGAAAGCGGCTTGGCAGCCCGGCCATTTTCACCGGAATTATTTCAGCCGGTTCTGGCGAGAATTTGATTTGTAGTTTCATTGGATTGAATCGGTGATTATTACTGCCAGCCGCCGCCGAGCGCCTTGTAGAGCGAGATCTGGCTGGCGAGTTTGTTGTATTGCGCCTGAATCTGGCCTTGTTGCGCGCTGTAAAGGTCCTGCTGCGCGGAAAGCACGTTCAGGTAGGTGTCGTCGCCCTGACCATAGCGCAGGTTGGCGAGGTCATAGCGTCGTTGCTGGGCGGTGATCAACGCCGTCTGCTCCTTGATTTCCTCGGCATAACTGCTGTTGGCGACCAGTGCATCCGCCACTTCGCGGAAAGCGGTCTGGATGGATTTCTGGTAATTGGCTACGTCAATGCGCGTGCTTACTTTCGCGGCATCCAAATCAGCTTTGTTCTGGCCGGCGGTGAAAATGGGCACCGTGATTTGCGGCGCAAAACTCCAGACGCCGGTGCCCGAACCGAAGAGTTTTGTTAGCTGGGAACTGGTCGAGCCAATCGAAGCCGTCATGGTAATGGTGGGGAAGAACGCGGCGCGGGCGGCACCGATGTTCGCGTTTGCGGCCTTCAAGGTGTGCTCGGCTTCAAGAATATCCGGGCGGCGTTGCACCAGTTCCGAAGGCAGTCCCGCCGGAATTTCGGCCACGAGATTGGTGTCGTTAAACAGCCGGGGCGCGGGTAGATCGGTTGGCAGTGGTTCACCGACGAGGAGCACCAGATAATTTTCCGCCTGCGCCCGCTGGCGTTCATAAGTCAGAATATTAATTTTCGCCGTTTCCACCTGGCCTTCCGCCGTGCGCAAATCCAGTTCGCTGCTCGCGCCGGCGTTGAAGGTGGCCTGGTTGAGATCGTAGGATTCCTGCACCGCCGCCAAGGTCTGCTGCGCCAGCCGAAGCTGTTCCTCCGCCTCGCGCTGCGCGAAGTATTCATCGGCGACCTCGGCCACAAGAGTGATTTGCGCGCTGCGTTGCGCCTCGGCTGTCGCGAAGTATTGTTCCAACGCCTGTTTGTTCAGGCTGCGGACGCGGCCGAACAAATCCACTTCATACGCCGTCGTGCCGAGACTGGCGCTCCACTGGTTCGCCGTGACGCCCGCAGCATAGGAGCGGGTGAAACTTCCGCCGGCATCCACCTTCGGAAACGACGCCGAGCGCGTGATGCGATATTGCGCCTGGCTTTGCTCGACATTGAGCATGGCCACGCGGAAATCAAGGTTGTTGGTCA
>CAYPTV010000425.1:0-3173 GCA_964413505.1 uncultured Bifidobacteriaceae bacterium
AGATCTACACTCTTTCCCTACACGACGCTCTTCCGATCTTGCACGCGCTGCGACGATTGCGTGCGCGCCTGCGTCTCGACCCACGACAACAACCCGCGTTTCCTGCGCCACGGGCCGAGCGCCGGGCGGCTGATGGTCGCCAACGCCTGTATGCACTGCGCCGACCCGGTCTGCATGATCGGCTGCCCGACCGGCGCGATCCACCGCGAATCATTCGCCGGCCAGGTTGTCATCAACCCCGACACCTGCATCGGCTGCAAGGCCTGTTTTAACAACTGTCCCTACGACGCCATCCGCATGGTCGAAATCCGCGACGAAAACGGCGAATTCATGGTGGACAAGGAAATGAAGCCGATCGCAAAGGCGACAAAATGCGATCTGTGCGTGGAAAGTTATGGCGGCCCGGCGTGCGAACGCGCGTGTCCGCACGGCGCGCTCACGCGGATAAACTTGAACAATCTGGACGCGCTCGCGAAGTGGCTCAAGTTATGAACAAGCGAAGTAGATTTTATTGTGGAAATTTCTTGACACAACTTGCGCTATTCTTTCAAGTGGTTGGCGCAGCAGATGAAAAGAATTAGAACATCTGGTGCCGCTTGTTCAGGGCAATCAGTAAGCAACCGCGCAACCGCGCAACCGCGCAATAGTGCAGGATATTCTTTTGCCGTAACCAGCCTCCTTCCGCCACCGCCGGATGTTCCGAGACGATTGCCGCGGTTTTTCCGCCGCTGCCCCGAATCTCGGTGGGGCGAGCGCCCTCGCGAGCCGCGTTGCCCCGGTTTTGACAATAACTGCCCCGGCTCCGTAAACAGCCGCCCCGTTTTCAAAACCAGTTGCCCCGGAATTAAAACTTCCTGCCCCGCTTTGGACAACAATTGCCCCGACCTTGAAGGTCGCTGCCCCGGCCTCAAAAACTCCTGCCCCGGAAGCATGAGCCATTGCCCCGGCAGTTTCCAGCTTTGCCCCGAATTTCAAACCGTTGCCCCGGTTTTGAAAGCTGCTGCCCCGATTTTTAGGACGCCGCTCCTGTTTTTCAAGCTGCTGCCGGATAGCTATTTATGTAGCAGCCGACGTGAGGAGGCTCAAATGATTCCAAATTCAGTAAATCAGAGCCTCGTCACCTCGGCTCCTACAACTTTTTCCCAACTGCCACCTACCAACTCCTAAAATTATGAGCACCAAACGCCCTCACATTCCCGTTGCCATCATCACCCACAACGGCGGACTCATCATCGCCGCAGCCAAGGCGCATCCTGAAATCTCCACGCGCCTGACCGCCGACGCCATCACCGCCGCCGACACCCTTTGCAAAAAAGTTTCCGGCGATGTCACCGGCCAGAAAACCGCCAAAGGCGAACTCGGCAACCTGACCGCCGGGCAGAAAAAGAATCTCAACACCCTGCACCAGTGCATGGCGCAGGCGGCCAAGACCGCCAAGCTCGCCTTCCCCGGCCAGACCGTGAAGCTGCACCAGGAATTTCAGGTCGGCGCGCAGGGCAAGAACGACCTCGGCTCCTATCTTGGCCGCGTGGACATCGTTCTCGGCTCGGTGACAAATGCCGCGAACCTTGCCGCGCTCAAACTCAAGGGCTGGACGGACGATGAGACAAACGCCTTTCAGACCGCCCGCGCCGCCTTTGGCCCCGCCGAGCAATACCGCGTCAAATCCATCAGCGACGCGAAGGACACCACCACACAAAAGAACGCCGACGCCGCGCTGCTTTACGAAAACATATTGACCATCCAGAACGCCGCCGGTTTGCAATGGCCGGCCGCCGACCCGGCCAACGCCGGAGTGCGCGGAGAATTTCTGCTCGGCATCTTCCCGCCCGACCACGGCGGCAACCACGCGCCACCGCCTGCGCCAACAACGGCTGCAAAATAATTTGGTCAAACCGCAGTGATCATAAGCATAACCACATATCAGAGGGAAAGGACTAAATGCAAACGACCAAATTCTCATGGCACAATCAATTTCTGGCAGTGACCACACTGGGCAGTCTCCTGCTCGCCACCGTTGCCCTTGCTCAACCGATTCAAAGGCAGTCATTGCGGGGTCATGTGCCTGCCGCCGTTGCATACTTGACACCAATGAGCCGTCTGGCGGCGGATCGCGAGTTGAATCTCGCCATTGGGTTGCCGCTGCGAAACCAGGAAGAACTGACCAACCTGTTGCAGAGAATTTATGACCCGTCCAGCCCTGACTACCATCATTACCTGACCTCGACACAGTTTGCAGAAATGTTTGGTCCGACAAAAGAAGATTATCAAGCGGTCATGGCATTTGCCATCACAAACGGGCTTCAGGTGACCATGACTCATTCCAACCGCACTTTGCTCGACGTTACCGGGTCGGTGTCGAATATTGAGAAGGCTTTCCATGTCACGCTGCGGACGTATCAACATCCACGGGAAAACCGCTTGTTTTATGCGCCGGATGTTGAGCCAACGCTGGACATGATGACGCCGGTTTTGCATATCAGCGGCTTGGATAATTATATCCATCCGCATCCGATGAGTTTGAGAAAATCGCCACTCGCCAGTTCTACGGGGGCTGCGGCCACCGGTTCAGGGCCTGGCGGCGCTTACCTGGGCAACGACTTTCGCGCGGCCTATATTCCAGGTCTGACCCTGACCGGCACCGGCCAATCGGTTGGATTATTGGAGTTCGATTCAGGCTACTACCAGAGTGATGTCACGAACTACGAAGGTCTGGCAGGGTTGCCAAACGTGCCCGTCAAAGCAGTGTTGTTGGACGGGTATGACGGAGGACCGGGCGGTGGCAACGACGAAGTGTCGCTGGACATTGAGGTGGCGATTGCCATGGCTCCGGGGCTGTCGTCGGTGATTGTGTATGAAGGTTCGACAACCGATGACATTTTGAACCGAATGGCAACGGACAACCTGGCCAAACAATTGGGTGCCTCGTGGACTTATGGGATAGACGCGGTGTCGGATCAAATATTCCTGCAATTTGCGGCGCAGGGGCAGTCGTTTTTCAACGCATCTGGAGATTCAGATGCGTATGTTACCAACATCTACCCGCCAGCCACGCCGACGGACGACCCAAACATCACTTGCGTGGGAGGCACAACGCTGACCACCAGCGGTCCGGGAGGCGCGTGGGTGTCGGAAACGGTTTGGAATTGGGATGTTGAATATGCCCCGTATGA
>CAYPTV010000426.1:0-3172 GCA_964413505.1 uncultured Bifidobacteriaceae bacterium
TCCAAGGGTCATTTATGCTGTTTTAGAGGGGTTTTGGCAAATTCACCCGCCAACTCGGGGCAGCCGGGCCATCAGTGTCCCATTTTTGGATACACAAGAGGGCGGACGACAACGGGTGGTTTTTGGCAACAGAACTGGTTTCATTGCGATCTCCATCACCCGCCAAAGGCCGGGTATTTCTTCTCGCCACATCCATCTTGGGCGGAGCTCCGTCCGTCTTGGGCGGGGGGTCCGCCGTTTTGGGCGAAGGTCCGGGAACTTTGGGTGGCGGTTCGTCTGTCGGGGGCGGTTGCCGGTGCATTTGGGCTTTGCATCGGGCGGAGACGGATTACATTTCCACCATGCAGCGGTTGAAGAATGTTTTTTCGATGGCGGTGATTCTGGCCGTCCTGGTTTTCGGGATTTATCTCGGCGTCACCGTTTCGCGCTGGCGCGGTTCGGGATTGCGCGTGGAAAACACCACGGCGGTCGTTCAGCAGGTGCAGACGTTGTCGGACCTGGTCACGGTCAAATACGTGATGCAAAAGGTGGAGATCGTGGATTCGCCGCCGGACAGCACGCTGGGGAAATTTGTGCAGGGCGACAACCGCGTGCTGCTCCTCGCCCAGGGCATCGTCAAGGCGGGCATTGACCTGAAAAAGCTCAAGCCGGACGACATCGCGGTTTCCGGCAAGAAAATCTCCATCCATCTGCCGCTGCCGCAGATCACCGACGCATATCTGGACGATTCGCAGACGAAGGTCATCGAGCGCACGACGGGTTTTCTGCGTTCGCTGGACAAGGATCTGGAGCAGGCGACGCGGTTGAACGCCGTGCAGGACATCCGCCGCGCGGCGCAGGAGAACGGGATCTTGAACGATGCCGACGAGCGGGCGCGTCTGGAACTGGCCGCGTTCCTGCACGACGCGGGTTACGAGCAGGTTGAATTCATCAGCGGCGGCTCGCACCTGCCCTTGTTCAAATCTGCGGCTGAGACCCAGCCGTGAGTTCAATCAGCCGGAACGACATTGATTTCCGCCGCCGAGGTCCAGGCCGCGTCGTTCACTTCGGAGAGGGCCTTGAGCTTGATGAACCGGCATTTCTTCGGGTCAAAGGTCTCCGTTTTCAAGTCCTTGCTGTTTTCAAAGGTTCCCTTGCTCACCGGCTGGCCAAAATCAACGCCGTCGTTGCTGACGTAAAATTCATAGTCTTTTATCGTGCCGTTCACGCTGTCGTCCTGCCGTGGCAGGTAGGTGAAGCCCTTGATGGTCGCGGGCGGAACCAGTTCGATGATGATTTCGTGGGGGCACGGGTTGGTGACATCCTGCCACTGCGTATGCCAGAACGTATTCTGGTCGCCGTCAACGGCGTTGGCGCCCTTGCCGTCTTCAGCCGAAGTTTCCTCGCTGTCGGCGCTGACGAATTTGAGCGTGGGTTTGATTGCAGACGCGGGTTGTGTTTGAGGCGCGGCGGAACTGGTTTGCGCCGTCGGTGTCGGTGACGACGACGGCGGGGTGGTTGATGCGCAGCCGAATCCGGCGAGCGCGACAATCACGGTCGCCGCCGTGAAAATCAGGCTGGAAAATCTTTTTATCGGAATGAAAACCGTCTTGTGATTTGCGTTGCTGGTCATGGGCAAACAGTAACAGGTCAAAACACGATGCCGTCAAGCGGGAAAACTTCCGACGGTGAGATTGTTCCGGAAATCACCGGCGGCTCAGGTGCGTGTGGCGCGATGCTTCCGCAAAATTTCGTCAATCGCGCGCGTCGCCTCCATCGCCGTCTCGCCGGTGCTGTCGAGCGCGGGGCCGCCGTTCAGCTCGTTCACGAACGCCTGGATCAACGGCTGGTGGACGTGCGGCGGATCGGGGAGTTGAAAAATTTCCTCCGCGTCGCCGCGAATCAGCTTCACTTCGCTCGGGCGGAAAAAGCCCATGGAGACTTCGCCTTCCGAGCCATGGACGGTGACGGATTCCTCCGCGCGGGCAATCGTGTAGGCAAAAAGTCCGCCTGCCACCACGCCGTTCGCGAACAGCAGCGAGTAACTGACCGTGTCCTCGGCGGAGTAGGCGCGGGCGGCATTGACGGCCACGCCGCCGATCTCGCGCACCGGCCCGAAGACATATTGCAGCCAGTCGAGCGTGTGCGCCTGCATGTCCACGAAATGTCCACCGCCGTTGACAGCCACGTCCGTTTTCCACGACTGCGCAGGTTGCGCGCCTGCCTTCATGAACTGGCGCACCGCCACCGCGCGCGGCTCGCCAATCGCGCCGGACTGGATGAGCGAGCGCATCTTTTCAAAGCGCGGCAGCTTGCGCCGGTAATACGCCACGCGCAACGGCACGCCCGCCGCCTTGCAAGCCGCGATCATTTCCTCGCACTCGGCCACGGACAGCGCCATCGGCTTCTCGACCAGCACCGGCTTGCCCGCGCGCGCGGCTTGAAGAACAAAATCCTTGTGGCTCGACGGCGGCGTGGCAACATAAACCGCATCCACCTCGCGGTCGGCGATGAGCGCGTCGGCGTCGCCATACCAGCGCGGGATGTTGTGCCGCCGCGCGTAATCTTCAGCCCTGGCCGCGTCGCGCCGCATCACGGCGACGAGCGACGAGCCGTCGGCCTTTTGAAAGCCCGGGCCGCTCTTCACCTCGGTCACGTCGCCGCAGCCGATGATTCCCCAGCGAATGGTTTTTGCCATGGATTTAGAAAATGTATTTCACCGTTTGCCGAGCCGCTCCAGGAGTTTTCCGTGGATGCCGCCGAAGCCGCCGTTGCTGAACACGCACACGATGTCGCCGCCCTGCGCGCCTTTGGCAACATGCGCGACGATGGCATCCACGTCCGGCAGATACGCGGCGTCCTTGCCGGATGCCTTCAAGTCTTGCATCAGCTTTTCGGGGTTCAATCTTTCATCGGCTGAAATTTGTTCGAGCCGCGCGACTTCGGAAACGACGACGGCATTGGCATCGGCGAACGATTCGGCGAGTTCCGTTTGAAAAACATTGCGTCGCGTCGTATTCGAGCGCGGCTCGAAGATCGCCCAGATTTTTTCGCGCGGATATTTGATGCGGAGCGCGCGAAGCGTTTCGCGGATGGCCGTCGGATGATGGCCGAAGTCGTCAATCAACGTCACGCCGCCCGCAATGCCGCGCACTTCCATCCGGCGCTTGATGCCCTTGAACGTGTCGAACGC
>CAYPTV010000427.1:0-3169 GCA_964413505.1 uncultured Bifidobacteriaceae bacterium
TCGCCAACCGCAACAACATCTTCAACGACATCGGCCTCAAGCGCCTGCCGTTCATCGCCAACAGCGACTTCCACAAGCCCAAGCACATTTATTCGTGGAAGACGCTGATCCATTGCGAGAAAGATGCCGAGGCCATCAAGGACTGCATCCGCCGGAACGAACACGTTGCCATAACCCTATACCGCGACTTCGCCGATGCGCCGGCAAAGCACGGCTTCGATTCGACCGCCGCCATGCCGCATCTGTTTCATGACCGCCTTCCGCAGCGAGCAATCAGCGCTTGATTACGTTTGCGGCGCGGGAAGTTGCTCCAAGTTCGCGCCTTCACGCTGCTGAAGGACGGCTTCAACACGCGGAACATACATCTGCGTTTCCGCCGGCAGATGTCCGGCGATGTCGTCGTAGCTTTGAGTTTTGTAACGGTCCAGAAGTTTTTGCACCAAGCCTTCACCGCAGTTGTAAGCCGCCAGCGCGAGCCGCCAATCCTTGAAACGGTCGTAAAGAAATTTCAGATATTGGGCCGAAGCGGTCGCGCTGGGTTCGGGCTGGTAACGCTGGTCGCGCGGCCACAGGGAAAGCCCGAACCGTTTCGCCGTCTCCGGCATCAATTGGAACAATCCCGCCGCGCCAGCCGGGCTTACTGCGCGCCGGTCAAAGCCGGATTCCACCTCCGCCACCCAGACCAGTTCGGGCGGAACCTTTTGCGCGGTGAAAACGGGCTTCAACTCCGGCACATATTCGTTTGCCAAAGACGGCCACGGGACAACGGAAACCTTTTTCAACCAAAGCTCGCGTTCCTTCTGCGGCGGAGGATTGGGAGCGGGCAGGGGCGGCTGGTTGGTTTGAACGGCTGGCGGCGGGATTGTCAGCCGGATTTCGTCCGCGACATCCAGGTAATCCATCCGGGCCGCAAGCCACGCGGCATAAGGCTGCGTGTCCTCACGGCTTTCCAGCAACGGCAGGACAACCTGCGCCGTCTGCCGCAGCGCGGCGAGGTTCACGACATAGTCGCCTTGAAAATTTGTCTGAACATCGCGGAAAAATTGCTGCACCACCGGGTCGTCCATCTTGGGAAGCGCGTTGAGAACGTTCGTGTCGAGATTGTCCTGCGCTAATTGCTGCGCACCGGCAAGGACATCCGGCAGGGAGATCGTGTCGTCGGCTGCGCGTGCAAAAAGCGAACTTGCCAGCAAAATCAGGACGCAGCGGGATAATTTCATGCAGGCGGCGGTCAGGACAAATCCGCCTTCTGGCCGCCGACCGGATTGCCCTGCGCCGTCTCAATCAACTCGCGGATGCGGCGCGCGTCGGCTTTTCTGTGGCCGTGGCTCGCCAGCGGGTCGGTGCCGCCGCTCGACTCGATCAGGATGTCCGACCAGACGATTCCCGTCTTGATGTGGACGGACGCGACCTTGGTGATGCTGATGCTGATCTCGTCCTTGCTGAACCACGACCGCTTGTGCCGGACGACCGCCTTGTCCGTCACCTCGATGACAGTGGGGAAAAGAAAATTGTCCCGCGTCCAGCGGCTCGCTCGAAATGTTTCCGAAGCCATGAATGGAATTTGAACCGCAAAACGGATTTAGGCAAATAGTTTCATTGGCGCTTCATTTCAAAAAATCGCGCTGCAAAGCCTGCATCAAGTCATTCACCGCCAGCATCAAGTCTCCGCGCAGTTCGGAATCGTCAGCCGACAAATCAACCGGCGCGCTCATCGCCTGCGAATAGCGCTTCGTCAACGCAAGCCGCTCGTCGTTCTGGCCGAGCGAGCGAAGAAGTCTGCGAACCTTGCCTGCAAGGATTTTCGCCTCGGAAATTTTCTTCAACGCCGCGCCGGAAGTCATTTCACCGGCATCCACGCGCTTTAACAAACCGCACTCAAACTTCCGGCATTGCCGTGGCCGGTTGTCGTAAATGCCGCAGAGCTTGCCGTCGAAGCACGCGCATGGCTGCGCGAAGGCCAGCTTGCTCTTGGTTTTCTGCACCAGCGTCAGGCCAAGCTGCCGCAGCCGTTTTGCGTCTTCGCCCGCGCGCAATTCAACATCCGCGAACAGCGTGCTATCGCAGCACAGGCCGCAGTTCGGGCAGAGTTGTTCGACGTTGTTCATCTCCACAAATGTTTTGGATACTTCCGCGCCAGCTCGGACTTGATCTTCGGGTAATGCTCCCGCCAGAAGTTCGCCAGATCCTGCGTCACCTGGATGGGCTTCATGCCCGGCGTCAAAATATGCACCGTCACCGGCACGCGGGCCATCGCGATGCGCGGCGTTTGCGTCACGTCGTAAAGCTCCTGGATGCGCAGCGAGATGAACGGCGCCTTGCCGCTCTCATAATTCACCTTCGGCGTGCGGCCGTTCGCCAGCGTGAGCCGCTCCGGCGCATGTTTGTCCAAAAGTTCGCGCTGCGCTTGCGAGAGCCACGACATCACGACCGGTTTGACCTCGCGCTCCTTGATGTCCTTATAGCTCACCACGCCGTGGCACAACTGCTCGATGATGGATTTCTTGTCGTCGTCCGTAATTGCTGGCAATTGCAGATCGGCGCACTCCTTGCACAACAAACTTAACCGCGCCAGCCATTGCTCGACGCTGTGATCCCAGTTCGGCAGCAGCAATCTTCCGGCTAAAATCTCATCCGCGAGCAATCTTGCCGCCGCATCGGCGGGCGGCGGGTCAATGCGCTTCGCCGCCAGCGCGAGATCGCGGAAGCGCAACAGCTCGGCGGCGAGCACGCGCTTCTGCTGCGCGTCAAACTGGATGTGCAAATCGGATTTGATGTCGTCGGGGAAAAGTTCGCGCAACCAGTCGGCTTCAATCGCCGTGGCGAGCGAAAGGATGGTGTTCACTTCGTTGTCGCGTCCGCCAATCTCGCGGATTTCCGCCACGACAAAGAGCGGGGCATGTTGCACGACGCTTTCGCGTGCCAGCACGCCGCGCCGTCCGTGCACCAACTCGCAGCGCAACGTCCCCTGATCCATCCGCCGCGCCACGCGGTCGCTGAAGCCGATGAGGATGCACTTCTGCAAATTCTCATCTTTCACCTCGTTGGGCCGCGTGTCGAGGCCCTCATCCTTGGCGATGCGGAGAAATTGGTCAAACAGCGGACCGACTTGTTTCGCGGTGACGGCGTGGATCCCCAACTTGCGGCACGCGTCCACGCGGAACTGGTT
>CAYPTV010000428.1:0-3152 GCA_964413505.1 uncultured Bifidobacteriaceae bacterium
TCTTGACGGCGGCGGTCACGGCGTCGCGGTCGCCGGGCTGGATCTTGCCGGTGGCGACAAGATTGCCGATGAGTTCGTCAATTGCTTCCCATCGGTTCGTCGCGCGCAAATCGGAAACAATCTGCGCCTTTGTCAAAATGTCAGCCAAGTCCATAACGTGCGACACAAGATTTGAACCGAAACGCCGGACATATCAAGACTGAATTACTCACAATTTTTCCTGGCCTCAAATGACATGGTGCAGCCAAAGGAAAACATCGCCCGTTTCCCGGCACCATAACCCGAGCACTTTCATCAGTTCGGCCAGAAACCCGGACCTTGCCGTGAGCAACGGAATTCCAAACAACAGCACGCAGACGTTGCCGAGAAAGATGATGACGGAGGAAAATAAATATCCCTGCGACGTGACGTCCGACTGCCGCGTCTGCAACGTGTGAAATGTCAGCGTCACATGAAACGCATACGTCGCGCCGACGAGCAAGTGAAAATAAACAAGATAGCCGTGCCAGTTCCAAATCAAGTGGCCGATGACAAAAACCACGACGACGATGACGGCGTAAAGCGGGAAAAAATACGGTGCGAGCGCGATGATGAAATTGGTTTTGGAAATGACGACGTGGCCGCCAGATGAGGTGACCTTCATTTTTTTGACTTCGCCGCCGAACAGCCACGTCCACAACGCGTGCGTCAATTCGTGGCCGAAGACGTAAATCCACATCGGTTTCGGGAGCATGAAGAAAATCACAACCCAGCATGCCGCGCCCGCAAGCAGCGGAATCCAGACCGTGTCTGCGTCGTAGCCGGCGCGTAGCACGAGCCACAAAGCGTTCGCCGCGCCCGCGCAAACGGGCAGCAGCACAACTGCGATGATAAACTTGATCCACTTCGGCACGCGCGGAAGAATAACCGCAGAAACACAGAGACGCAGAGGAAAAATTTCCGAAAACAGTAGGAGACGCCGTAAGGAGTCTCAAATTTTTTTAGTTTGAGTCTCGTCACCTGGATTCCTACAAAACTTTGGACTTTGAACTTTGCGCTTTGGACTTAAAATCCGCGCCATGACAAAAAACGAAGCGTTACAGATTTTCCGCGACTCGGGTGCATTGCTCGAAGGCCATTTCGTTTTGCGCAGCGGCTTGCACAGCCGGCAATTTTTCCAATGCGCGCTGGCGCTCCAGCAAATGCCCGTAGTCGAAAGACTCGGCTCGGCGCTTGCGGCGAAGGTGAAATCGCTTGCCGCAGTCACGGTGGTTTCGCCGGCGATGGGCGGGCTGGTCATCGGACAGGAAGTGGCGCGGCAGCTCGGCTTGCGATTTATTTTTGTGGAAAAAGAAGATGGCAAACTGGTTTTGCGCCGCGGCTTCAAGATCGCGCCCGGCGAAAAAATTCTTGTGGTCGAGGATGTCGTGACCAAGGGTGGTCGCGTGCAGGAGACGCTGGACATCGTCCGCGCGCACGGCGGAGATATCGTCGGCGTGGCGATGGTGGTGGACCGCTCCAACGGTGCGGTGAATTTTGGGATTCCGGCAGTCAGCCTGATCGCGCTGCATGTAGAAACTTTCGAAGCTGATAAATTGCCGCCGGATTTGGCGAACATTCCCGCCTTCAAGCCGGGCAGTAAATAATTTTCAACTCGCGCGCAAAAATTCTTTGCCATCCGCTTTTCCTTTTCTTCAAGGACGCCATTCATCGTCAGCGCGGACGATGCGCTCGCAAGTGCGCCGCACGCGATGGCAAGTGTCGGCCAAGTGCTCGCGTGCGTCGAACCCGCGCTGTGCCAGTTTCGTTCAGTGCTGTGCCAATGCGACGCAGTTGGCGCAATTATGAGTTGCGCTGATTTACTGAAAAGCATCTAATTTCCCTTTGTTTCCTCAGTTTTACGATTTTTCAACGCGCGGCATCCTAACTGCATAAGAACCGTAAGCAGTTTTATCGAAAACAATTTAACAAAACAATTTTATGGCAAAAGTATTAGGCATTGATTTAGGCACGACGAACTCCTGCATGGCGGTCATGGACAGCGGCGAACCGCTCGTGCTCGAAAATTCCGAGGGCAAGCGCACGACGCCGTCGGTCGTGGCGTTCACGAAATCCGGCGAGCGCGTGGTCGGCGACGCGGCAAAGCGTCAGGCCGTGACCAATTCGCGCAACACGGTTTATTCCGTGAAGCGTTTCATGGGTCGCAAGTTTGACGAGGTCGGCGAAGAAATTAAGCGCGTGCCTTACAAGGTTGTCAAAGGTTCGAACGGCGACGCCGCGATTGAAGTCGAAGTCAACGGCAAGCCGAAGCAATTCTCGCCGCAGGAAATTTCCGCGATGATTCTTTCCAAATTGAAAGCCGACGCCGAAACGCGTCTTGGCGAAAAAATCACGCAAGCCGTCATCACCGTTCCTGCTTATTTCAACGATTCTCAACGACAGGCCACGAAAGACGCCGGCAAGATTGCCGGTCTCGAAGTTCTCCGCATCATCAATGAGCCGACGGCGGCATCACTCGCTTATGGTCTCGACAAAAAGAAGGACGAAAAAATCGCCGTTTATGACTTGGGCGGCGGCACGTTTGACATTTCCGTTCTCGAAATCGGCGACGGCGTGTTTGAAGTGAAAGCCACCAACGGCGACACGCATCTCGGCGGTGACGATTGGGACAACACGCTCATGGATTGGATTCTCGATGAATTCAAACGCGAGTATAACATGGATCTCCGCAAGCAGCCCGACGCGCTCCAGCGCATCAAGGAAGAGGCGGAAAAGGCCAAGATCGCGCTTTCCAGCTCGCAGACTTACGACATCAACCTGCCGTTCATCACGGCGGACGCGACCGGGCCGAAGCACATCCAAAAAACTTTGACCCGCGCGAAGATGGAGCAGCTCACCGACAAACTTTTTGAACGCACCATCGGGCCGGTGAAAGCCTGCTTGAAAGACGCGGGCATCGAAGCGTCGAAGATTGACGAACTCGTGCTGGTCGGTGGTATGACCCGCATGCCGCGCGTCGTGGAAGTCGCCCGCTCGCTCGTCAACAAACCGCCGCATCAAGGCGTGAATCCCGACGAAGTCGTCGCGATCGGCGCGGGCATTCAAGGCGGCGTCTTGAAAGGTGAAGTCAAAGACGTTTTGCTGCTCGACGTGACGCCGTTGTCGCTCGGCAT
>CAYPTV010000429.1:0-3145 GCA_964413505.1 uncultured Bifidobacteriaceae bacterium
AAAGACGAAGGTTACACGGCGATGAAAATGCGTTTCGGCTGGGGACCGACCGACGGCCCGGAAGGGATGCAAAAAAATCTCGCGCTCGTTCGCACCGTGCGCGAGACGGTCGGCGACGGCGTGGACATCATGGCCGACGCCTACATGGGCTGGAATCTCGATTACGCCAAGCGCATGATTCCCTTGCTCGAACCGTTGAATCTCCGCTGGCTCGAAGAACCGGTCATTCCTGATGACATTCACGGCTACGCGGAATTGAAAAGATTCGGAAGCATACCGATTGCCGGTGGCGAACACGAGCACACCATTTATGGCTTCCGCGAACTCATTGAGTCGCACTGCGTGGATTACATCCAGTTCGATACGAACCGCGTGGGCGGCATTTCGCAGGCGCGAAAAATCGCAGCGCTCGCCGAGGCGCATTCGATTCCAGTGATTCCGCACGCCGGGCAGATGCATAATTATCACATCGTCATGGCGAGTTTGAATTCGCCGATGGCCGAATTTTTCCCGCCGGTGGATGTCGAGGTTGGCAACGAACTGTTCTGGTATATCTTCAAAGGTGAACCGATGGCGAAGGATGGCTTCATTGACCTTGACGAAAACACACCCGGTCTCGGTTTGACGATTGACGAGAAGAAACTGAAACAATTCCACGTCACTGAATGACGCGCCTCATCCAAATCCAAAATGGTTCGCAGCGCGCTGTGGCGTTTGTTGAAGAGCCTCATCTGCACTTGCTTGCTGGCTTTGGTTCAATCTACGAACTGGCAAAGCAATCAGCCGAAAGCGGAACGCCGTTGCTCAAATTGATTCAATCGCGCGTTTCTGGCGAACGGGTCAATTACGATTCCGTTTATGCTGGAAAGTCTGCATGGCGCTTGCTGCCGCCGATTGACCATCCGGTTGAACCGGCGCGCTGCCTCGTCTCCGGCACGGGACTCACGCATTTGGGCAGCGCAAAAAATCGTCAGGCCATGCACAGCGCGAACGAGGCCGAGATGAACGACAGCATGAAAATTTTCCGCTGGGGCGTGGAACGCGGCAAGCCCGCGCCCGGCCAGATAGGTGTCGCACCGGAATGGTTTTACAAAGGCGGCGGCGGCATTTTACGCGCGCCGAACGAACCGCTCGACGTTCCATCATACGCCGAAGACGGCGGCGAAGAGGCTGAGATAGCCGGAGTTTATCTGATTGATTCCAGCGGTCAGCCGTGCCGCATCGGCATGGCGATTGGCAACGAATTTTCCGACCACAAGTTTGAGAAGAAGAATTATCTCAACCTCGCCGGCTCGAAGCTGCGCAACTGCTCGCTCGGCCCGGAACTGGCGGTTGATCCTGATTTCAAATCCGTGCCCGGCAAGGTTACAATTGAGCGTGCTGGCAAAATCATGTGGTCGCAGGAAATCCTGACCGGCGAGGACGAGATGTGTCATAGCCTCGCGAACATCGAGCATCACCATTTCAAATTTGAGGCGCACCGCCGTCCCGGTGATCTGCACGTCCATTATTTCGGCGCGTGCGGCTTGAGCTTTGGCGCAGGCATCCAGCTCTTGGACGGTGATGCAATGATCGTCGAGTTCAAAGGATTCGGTCGCGCGTTGCGCAATCCGTTGCGGGCCGCGCGCGATGGAGCTACTTTGGTCGCCGTCAAATCTCTGAGTTGAAATTTTATGAGCAAACCACGCATCGCATTTCTCGGCCTCGGCATCATGGGCGGCGGCATGGCGCGACGACTTCTCGCCAACGGTTTTCCGCTGACGGTTTTCAATCGCAACGCGCAAAAATCCAGTCCATTCGCGGCAGAAGGTGCGCAGGTCGCGAATTCTCCCCGCGAAGTGTCAGCGCAAGCGGATTTCATAATCAGCATGGTGGCGGACGACAATGCCGCCCGCTCCATGTGGCTTGGCGAAAACGGTGCGCTCGCCACCGCCAAACCCGGGACGGTGTGCATCGAATGCAGCACGGTCACGGTGAATTGGGTGCGAGAACTCGCCGCCATCGCCGGGAAAAAACAATGTGAATTTCTCGACGCGCCCGTTACCGGCAGCAAAAATCAGGCGGCTTCGGGCGATCTGAACTTTCTTGTCGGCGGCGATTCCGCCACGCTGGAAAAAACGCGCCCGGTTTTCGCCGCGATGGGCAAAAATGTTTCATTGATCGGCCCGACCGGCAGCGGCGCGTTGATCAAGCTCATTAATAATTTTGTCTGCGGCGTGCAAATCTCGGCTCTGGCCGAAGCCCTTGCGATGATTGAACGCAGCGGGCTGGATCGCGCACGAGCGCTGGAAGTTTTGACCGGCGGCGCGCCGGGCAGTCCGCTCGTCAAAGCCGTTTCCGCGCGTATGACCGCGCCGGATTTCGCGCCGAATTTTCTCCTGCGGCTCATGGCGAAAGACCTTGGCTACGCGATTCAGGAAGGCAAAAACCTTTCAGTTCAACTGGTGACGGCCAAGGCGGCGCTGGAAGATTTTCAAAAAGCCATTGCCGCCGGCCACGGCGAAAAGGACATCGCCGCCGTCGTCGAACCATTTCGAAAAAGTTAAATTTCGAAAAAGTTAAAAAACTATGTCAATTCAACCGATTTTAATCGCTGGCGAATGGCGCGCGGCAAAATCCAGCGGAACTTTTCACGCGGAAAATCCGGCGACCGGCGAAAAATTGCCGGACGAATTTCCGACGAGCGTTTGGTCTGATTGCGACGACGCACTGAACGCCGCCGTTGAAGCCGCGTCCATTTTACGAACCACAGCGCCGGAACAGATCGCAAAATATTTGACGTGCTTTGCCGAGCGGATTGAAGCGCGCAAAACTGAAATAGTCGAGGCGGCTCACGTCGAAACCGCGCTGCCGAGAACGCCACGACTCGGCGATGTGGAGCTGCCGCGCACGACAAATCAATTGCGTCAGGCCGCCGCCGCCGCGCTCGAAGGTTCGTGGGCATTGCCGACGATTGACACGAAACTGAACATTCGTTCCATGCTCGCGCCGGTCGGAACGGTTCTGGTTTTCGGGCCGAACAATTTTCCGTTCGCCTACAACGGCATCGCGGGTGGCGATTTTGCGTCGGCGATTGCGTCGGGAAATCCGGTCATCGCCAAGGCTCATCCATGTCACCCGAACACGTCGCGACTGCTGGCGGAAG
>CAYPTV010000430.1:0-3136 GCA_964413505.1 uncultured Bifidobacteriaceae bacterium
ATTAGGAGTGTGCCATAAATTAGTTTTCCGCAATTGACTAAATTCTTATTTGTGCCAAATTGTCACTTCAAAATCCTGATTTTGTTCAATGGCAGCAATCAAATCCAGTTTTCTCGACAAAGTGCTTGGCCGCATCGGGCGGCTGGACACCGAAGGGTTGCAAACCGTCGTCCAACGGCTCGCACGCGAACGCAGCTTTCTCGAAACGCTCTTCAACACGATTGAGGACGGCGTGCTGGTCGTGGACGAAAATGGCCGCGTGATTTATTTCAACCAGGCCGTCACGCGGCTCATCGGTTTGCAATCCGGCGAAGAGGAACAACACATCTCAAAAGTTCTGCCGGAAATGGATTGGGGGAAAATCTCCCAGGCGGATCATTCCGGCGGCGGAAGTGTTGTGCGCCATGAATTTGAAATTCATTATCCGCGCACGCGGTTTTTGCGGATGTATGCCGCGCCGCTCGAAGACAGCTCCGGCGGCGCGCTGATTTTGCACGACGCGACCGCGGCGCGGCAGGAAACTTTCGAAGCCATTGAAAGCGAGCGCGTCCAGGCGCTCACGCTTCTAGCGGCGAGCGTCGCGCACGAAATCGGCAATCCGCTGAACGCGCTGCACATCCATCTGCAATTGATGGAGCGCGAGTTGAAAAAGTTGAAATTGCCGGGCCAGAAAAATGTTCGCGGCGCGGACACCTCCCGGCTCGAACAGTTTCTTGAAGTTTCCAAGGGCGAAATCGCGCGGCTGGATTACATCATCACGCAATTTTTGCAGGCGATCCGCCCGGCGCCGTTGCAATTGAAAATGGCGTCGCTGAACGATGTCGTGGAAAAAACCCTGGAATTGCTGCGGCCGGAAATTGAGAACCGTGAAATCGCGTTGAAAACAAAGTTGTCACGCAATCTGACCGCGATGCCGGTTGACGCGACGCAAATGCAGCAGGTTCTGGTGAATCTCGTGAAAAACGCGACGCAGGCGATGACGACCGGCGGCACGCTGACGTTGCAGACCGGCGAAAATTCCGACGGCGTCTGGATGAGCGTTGCCGACACGGGCGGCGGCATTCCGCAGGAGCAGATCAACCGCATTTTCGAACCATTTTACACGACAAAGAAAAAAGGCAGCGGCCTGGGATTGATGATCGTCCAAAGAATTGTCCGCGCGCACGGCGGAAAAATTGACCTGGAAAGCCGCGTCGGCCAGGGCACGACATTTCGCGTCTGGCTGCCGTCGCATGAACGCAAACCGCGCCTGTTGGAAAACAAAATGAAGGAATGAAAACGAATTTTCGATCTGCGATTTGCGCGCGAAAACGCCGTGCGGCCCGTCAATCGTAAATCGCATATGGTAAATGTATGAAGCCGACATTGCTGATTGTGGACGACGAGAAGACGACGCGCGACGGTTTGCGCGCCGCGCTCGAGGAGCGTTACGACGTTTATGCGGCCGAGGATGCGAAGGCGGCGATGAATTTGCTCGAAAGCGAAAATTTCGACGTGATGCTCACGGATTTCCGCCTGCCAAACGAGGACGGAATGAAATTGATCGCGCGGGCGAAATCCTTGCCGAAGCCGCCGGTCTGCATTTTGATGACGGCTTACGGCTCGGAGGAGCTGGCGGTGAACGCGATGAAACGCGGCGCGGACGATTATATCGCCAAAGGCAGGCTACAGATTGACGAGCTGGAAATGCGGATCGCGCGCGCGTTGAAGCAGCAAAATCTGGAAGTGGAAAATGTTTCACTCCGCAAACAGCTTGATTCAAAATTCGGACTAGAAAACATCGTCGGCGAATCGCCGGAAATGCGGGAAATTTTTGAAATCGTCCGACAGGTGGCGCCGACGCGCGCGACGGTTTTGCTCGGCGGCGAGAGCGGCACGGGCAAGGAATTGGTGGCAAAGGCGATTCACCAGTTGAGTCCGCGCGCAAAGCTGCCGTTTGTGACGGTGCATTGCGCGGCGCTGGCACCGACGCTGCTGGAAAGCGAATTGTTCGGGCACGAAAAGGGCGCGTTCACCGGCGCGCATGAAAAACGGATCGGCCGTTTTGAGCAGGCGCAGGGCGGCAGCCTTTTTCTGGACGAGATCGGGGAGATTGACGCGACGATCCAGGTGAAGCTGCTGCGGTTTTTGGGCGAGCGGACGTTTGAACGCGTCGGCTCGAACAAGACGTTGACGGCGGACATCCGGCTGATTGCGGCGACAAACAAGAACCTGGAGGAGCTGGTCAAGGCCGGGCAATTCCGCGAGGACCTTTTTTTCCGGCTGCGCGTGGTGGAAATTCAACTGCCGCCGTTGCGGGCGCGGACGGGCGACATCCCGCTGCTGGCGCAAAGATTTTTGCGCGAGTTCGCGGGCGAGAACAACAAATTGGTGAACGATTTCACGGTGGATGCGCTCCAAGCGCTGATGAACTGCAACTGGCCGGGTAACGTGCGCGAACTGCGGACGGCGATTGAGCACGCAGTTGTGCTTTGCCGCGGCGAAAAAATTTTCGCGCGTGACTTGCCGCCGTCGGTGCGCGGCGGCCGGGCGGGTGAAACACAATTGTCACCACAAAAAGCTTTGACGGTGAAGGAGGCGGAGAAACAATTGATTGTTCGCGCCTTGAAAGAGACGGACGGCAACCGCACACTGGCGGCGAAACGAATCGGCATGAGCCGGCGGACGTTCCACCGGAAATTGCACGCATACCATTTGGAAGGATTTTGACCTATGGTTTTTCAGGAGTTCATCCAGGCCGCGATCCACAAAATGGAGGTCGGCGGCGGCGCGCGCATCCTGCGGGCGGTCGCGCTGTCGGCGGCGGTGCTGACGATGGCGGTGCTGTATGATTCGTGCGCGTATCGGAATTTTTCCACGCCGGAGGCGATGGATTCCGCGCAACTAGCGCGCAACATCGCGGAGGGAAAAGGTTATACGACGCTCTTCATCCGGCCTTTCAGCCTTTATCTGGTCCAATCGCACAACGAAGGCAAAAGCGCCGCGCCAGGGAACACAGACGCTGACTTCGCGCGGGTCAAGACGGCGCACCCAGACATCGCCAATGCGCCGGTGTATCCGGTCGTGCTGGCGGGGCTGATGAGGGCGCTGCCGTTTCATTTCGACGTGGACATGAAAAAATCATTCTGGAGCGAGG
>CAYPTV010000431.1:0-3136 GCA_964413505.1 uncultured Bifidobacteriaceae bacterium
ACGCCTGGCCCATCGAGAAGGTTTGATTCTTGGAATGGATCAGAACCATCGTGTTTGGATCAACAGCCCATACCTGCGGGGCAATAAACAAAACGGCCAGCAACAGGATGGAATTGGTTTTTGATGCGATGCGCGCAAAGGAATTTGGATTCATGGGATGATGCAATCAATCTGTGCGGAACTCGCGCGGGAGTCAACCATTTCCATTTTTGAAAATGGTGCGCGGTGCAGGGCTTGAACCTGTAAAAGTGCCATTCTCGGTGTTTCCATCCAGAGGTGTCAGCGGTGATTCATTGCTATTCATTGCCCAAAGAGTATCAAACAATCCCTTTTGTTTGCAAGTGTTTTCTGGCAAATAGTGGCAACTTTGAGCTAAAAAACTTGTGCAATTTTCGTGCAAAAAGCAGGCTTGTGCAAATTCTGTGCAAACTCAATGTCGCCCCTAAATCTGTGCAAAATCTGTGCAAACTTTTGCGGCGGAATCTGTGCCGGGCGTTTAATGCAATCCATTCCAAAGATGTCCGGCGAAAATCAGCTTGAAAAGCCCGTTCAAAGCGTTATCATTTTGATATATGGCAACACTACTGATTCGAGACGTGCCGGATGAAGTCAATGACGCCCTGCTTGCCCAAGCCGGGCGAAGCCGCCGCAGCAAGGAGAAACACGCGCTCTTTCTGATTGAGGGCGGACTGCGCGGGCAAAGACCTGTCAAACAAACATTGGCCGAGGCCGCAAAACTTCGCGCCAAATGCAAACGCCCCGTCACAATGGCCGAAATCCTGAAATGGACGGAGGAGGCGCATTGATCGTCGTTGATACCAACCTGCTTGTGGCACTGGCGGTGAAAAATGAAAACAGCGGTCTTGCTGTTTCTATTCTGGAACGCGATGCGGACTGGGTTGCGCCGCCGATTTGGGAAAGCGAATTTAGAAATGCCATGCTTGGAATGATTCGCGCCGGAATCATCGGCCACGCAGCGGCGGTTTCCGCGCACAAATTCGCGACGGACACGGTTCAAGTTTTATCACCATCCACCGGCGCGGTTCTGCGGATTGCCGAGACACACAATCTCACCGCCTACGATGCGGAGTTTGCATCGCTCGCGGAATGGCTGGAAATTCCGTGCCTGTCTTTTGATAATGACTTGCTGAAACCCGCGCTGGCGACTCACCCGAAAGACTTCTAAAGCATTTTGCTACTGCTTCCCGCTGCTGGTGAATAATGCACGAATGAGTGGCATCTTTGGGTGAAAAAGCTTGTGCGATTTCCGTGCAAAATTTCGGCCTGTGCAATTCTGTGCAATTTTTGCAACGATATTACGCAGCTTTCAAAACTTCAATCGGCGGTGAAACCGTTCGCTCATCTAATGGACAAATCCACTTTCGCCCAAGCGATGCGTGACCAGTAGATAATCTTTGCGAACCGCCCATTGCAGAAATTGCCGGACGGCGGTTCGGTAGTGGTTGCGTGATTTCGCAGAACCGGCGGCGCGGGGTTTGCCGGATGTTGTTTTCACCGCGTCGAGCGAACGGATGAAGGCGTCCAGATGTTCCTTGCTCAAATCGCAAAGGTCGGTGTTCGGAAATGTTGCTGCAAACCGGCGAAGCTGAATTGCCAAATTGTAAAAATACTTGGCGGAGAGTTGCGCCCGTTGTCCATTTGCGGCGCGAGTGCGCGGTTCGTTGATCTGAATATATTCCTCAACGGCGGCAGCAACGTCTTTTCGTTTAACTGTGGCGACCGTCCGCAAGTAAGCCTCGACCACTTCGGCTAAAGTGCGCCCGCCAAGTTTGCCAGCCGCCTCGACAAATTCAGATACCGCGCCAAGCAATGAAACGCGGCGTCCGCTGGCTTGGAAGAAACCTTGCAACCGTTCAAAAGCGGCAAGCGCATCGCGGGATTGCGTGGCGTTAAGTGCGGCGGCTTGCGAGCCGTTTGCCAGATCGCGCACGATACGTTCGGCGGCGGCTTTGGCATCGGAATAATGAGCGAAGGTTTGCATCCGACGTTTGCCTGCCGTCATGTAGGCGAGCCGATAATAAGAAAATTTCCCGCGCGGCGCATAGATTTTCGCCTTGTAGTTGCGGTGTCGGATGGTGACTGGAAACTTCACGCGACGGTCAGGGGTTCGGGCATTAGTTTGTGCAAATTCTGTGCAAATTTCCTGACAATACCCTATTTCACAAGGAAAAATGGTGCGCGGTGCAGGGCTTGAACCTGCGACCCCTTGCGTGTGAAGCAAATGCTCTACCACTGAGCTAACCGCGCGTCCAAATCAGGAAGCCACAAAAAACGGGAAACTTCAATCCAAAAGACTTCGCCGCGCAACTTTTCCATTTGGGCGGAGTTTGAAGCAGGAAACGGTGAAACAACTTTCTCCAGATCGGAAGGGATGATTATGCCTAAATTCCGCCTTATCATGATCGCGGCCTGCTGCTCGCTTGCCTTCGCATCGCGCGCGCAGGACTCCACCACCAACGTGCTGAAAACCGAAATTGAAAATTTCGAGGCGCAAACCGGAACGGTCATCGTCAAGGGCTTTGGCGAGACCGGTTCGCTGACCACCGGCGCAGGCGTCATTTCCGTGCGCTGCAAGGAATCCATTGATGTCGGCCACGGCATCAAACAATACGGCGTCGCGATTGAACTCGAGGCAAGCCCGCGCCGGGAATTTTGCATCGTGGATTACGATGAATTGGATTCGTTGATCAGCGGCATTGATTATCTCGCCAAGATCAACTACTCCGTGACGGCGCTGCCGGCTTTTGACGCAATCTTCACGACCCGTTCCGGCCTCCGGATAGTCGCATACAGCGCCGTGCGCCAGGGCGGCATCCACACCTACCTGCAATTCGGCGACGCGCCGAGAATTTCACTCGCGTCCGACCAGCTCGCGCAATTCCAGAATCTGGTCGCGCAGGCCAAAAGCTCGCTCGACGCTTTGAAAAACAAATGACCTCACTTCCGCAAAACCGAGTCGCGCTGCGCCCACCCGGGATTTGAATTCGGAAAATCCAGGTTGTAGTTCAGCCCGCGGCTCTCGGGCCGCAGCAGCGCGCACTGCACGATCAATTCCGCCACCGTGGCGATGTTGCGCAGTTCCAGCAAATCGGCGGTGAGGTTGAAATTCCAGTAG
>CAYPTV010000432.1:0-3134 GCA_964413505.1 uncultured Bifidobacteriaceae bacterium
CCAGCGTCACCGCGCGCTCGTCAATCCAGCCCTTCGCCGCGGCGGCCTTGATCATCGCGTGCTCGCCGCTCACCGCGTAGGCGGCGGTGGGCAGGCCGAACTCCGTCTTCACGCGATGGATGATATCCAGATACGCCAGCGCCGGCTTGACCATCACGATGTCCGCGCCTTCCCGGATGTCCAGCGCCACCTCGCGTAATGCCTCGTCCGTGTTCGCCGCGTCCATCTGGTAGCTGCGCCGGTCGCCGAACTTCGGCGCGGACTCGGCGGCCTCGCGGAACGGCCCGTAAAATGCCGACGCAAATTTCGCCGCATAGCTCATGATGGGCGTTTCCGAAAAACCATTCTTGTCCAGCGCGGCGCGGATGGCGGCAACGCGCCCGTCCATCATGTCGCTCGGGGCGACGATGTCCGCACCCGCCTCGGCGTGGCTCGATGCCGTTTGCGCAAGAATCTTCAACGTCGTGTCGTTCAGGATTTTCCCGTGCGACACGATGCCGCAATGGCCATGCTCCATGTATTCGCACAGGCACACGTCCGTGATGACGAGCAGCGACGGCAGTTCCTTTTTCAACAGCCGCACGGCCTGCTGGACGATTCCATTCTTGGCGAACGCGCCGCTCGCCTTCGCGTCCTTTTTGTCCGGGATGCCGAACAGCAGGACGGCGGGGACGCCCAGCGCATGGGCGCGCGCGGCCTCGCGCAGCAGTTCATTGGGCGAAAGCTGGAAGACGCCCGGCATGGAATTGATGGGATGACGCAGCTTGCGACCGGCGCGGACGAACAGCGGCAGGACGAGCTGCTCCGCGTTCAGGCGCGTTTCGCAGACGAGCTTGCGCAGCGCGGGCGACGCGCGCAACCGGCGCGGACGGTAATTGGGAAAGTCAGGCATGTTCACAAGCCAATTCTAGTTTCAAATCGCCAGGTGCAAAAGCGCAAAGTTGGTGATGAAACTGTCCGGCTCAGATATGACGCTTTTACGGATTCACGGCGCCATGTGGGAGACGTAGTCGCTCCAGTCGCTCACCTGGTTGTTCGTGCCGAACGCCTGCAACGCGAATTCATATGTCTGGCCCGACGTCAGCCCGTCCTGCACGATGTTCCGCGCCTGCGAACTCGTCACCCCGTCAATCCACGGCCCGCCCGGTATCCGGTAGCGCACCTTGAGCAGGAGGGCATTGCCCATCGAACCGGCATGGATGATGACCGCGCCTTTGTTCCCGAAATCTATGCCTTGAATCACCGGCACCGTCAACGTCGCGGGTGAATGCTCGGAACTGATGATGTCAAAACCGGCGGAGAGCATGATGATGGGATCGCCTTGGGCAACTTTCTCTACATAGGATATGAGCGCGCGTAAAATGACGATCAAGGCCGCGCGCGCCTGATCCCGTTCCGCAGTCGCCTGCTTGCCGCCATTATCCATCGCATCCATCGTCTGCTTGAACAACGCATTGGCCGGCGCAAGCGTTGCGAATATCGGGTCCAGCGGCGTGAAGTGGGGATTGTTCGCCATCTTGGTGTTCGCCTTGGTCGCCTGATCATTCACTTCCTGATCCGTTCCCTGTATGAATCCCTTCGATATTGTGTATATCATAATCTTAAAATTGCGACGGGGGTTTGACCGCCGCCCTTTCGTGAGACCTTTTTTGCAAAATCCGGCGGACAATCCAAGATATTTTTCGAAAAAAACCGTTGTAAAAATTGCCATTCCAATGACAACAAATGGTGAGAAGGTCGCCTGAAATTGACTGCCATATGAACTACAATTTCGCCCGCGTTCACCAGACATTGCGCGTGACGCCAGCGAGGGAAGCGTGGATTTCAAATCACGTCTGGACGTTAGAAGCAATCGCAATCTGATTAAATAAGCAGCCGTATGTCTGTCAGACAAAAGAAATCCAACTTTGGGGCTTGGTTTGTAGTTTTTAAGACGCATAGTGGATTCATGTTAAAAAAGCCCACAGGCTCAAAGCTTGCCGTTAAAAGCCGAAGTGTCGTCAGCTTCAATATGAAATAATATGACAAAAAAATTTTATGACCGGTTGGTTTCTGTCGAGTGGATTGAAAAAGCGACAGAGATTGCAGGCGCTGAACAAAAAGGCGTGTGGGAACAGGAAATTAAATTGATTGTGTTTTCACGACTATACCGCGAACTGCTCAAAGGAGGTCAAATCTCAATGGATGAAATCATTGGGATTGTGGCTCTTGGAAATGAAATGGAAATTCGAAGAGATTTGGATATATTCTGATTCAAACTGAACAATCTGACAATTAGGTGTTCACCCCATAACGAAACTCAAATTCAAACTATCCGCGCGACCGCCATATGGGGTGAACACCCCATATCATCCGCAGAGTCCTCCTGCTTATTGTTTAAGTCAAATATGGTTTGCAATGAATCTTTCAAAACAGAAGCCAGCACAATAATTGTTTCCGGCCCGATGTTTATTTTGATTTATCCACGGTAATAAAAGTTTGCTTCTGAATGAAAACAAAAACTAACGGTCACAAACCCGCCGCTCCAACGACTCAATTGCCCAAGTGCCCCACAGGCATCCAGGGTCTCGACGAAATCACCGGAGGCGGGCTGCCGCGCGGGCGGCCCACGCTGATTTGCGGTGGCGCCGGGTGCGGCAAGACGTTGTTTGCCGCAGAATTCCTCGTGCGCGGCGCGGTGCAGTTCGGCGAGCCAGGCGTGTTCATGTCCTTCGAGGAGACGGAAAAGGAGCTGACAGCCAACGTTGCGTCACTCGGATTTGATCTGGCGAGCATGATCCGGCACAAAAAAATTGTGATAGATTACGTCCATGTCGCTGCCAATGACCTCCATGAGAGCGGCGACTATGATTTGGAAGGATTGTTCGTCCGGCTCGGTCACGCGATTGATTCCATCGGTGCCAAGCGCGTGGTGATGGACACGCTGGAAGTGCTGTTCGGCGGCCTGCACAACGAGGCCATCGTGCGCGCCGAGCTGCGCCGGCTTTTCCGCTGGCTCAAGGACAAGGGCGTGACCGCCGTCATCACCGCCGAGCGCGGGCGCGAAGCACTGACGCGCCACGGGCTGGAGGAATATGTTTCCGACTGCGTCATCCTGCTCGACCATCGGGTCATCAACCAGATTGCCACGCGAA
>CAYPTV010000433.1:0-3116 GCA_964413505.1 uncultured Bifidobacteriaceae bacterium
CGGTGGTTTCGTTCACGTCAATGGACGGGTTCATGCGGAGCTTGCTGCCGCGCAATTCCACGCCCGCCACGTTCATGCCGATGGTCGAGTCGCCCGGCGAACTCGTGTAGCACGGCACGCCAGCGCGATACGCCGCCGCCATCACGGAAACGTCCTTCAAACCGTTCTTGCGCTCCCATTCAGCGGCGTATTTGCCGATGAGATGGTGCAATTCGGCGGTGCCCATTTCCTTTTGAAATTCCGGTTGCATGAACATGTCTCGCAGCAATTCGTCCGTAGCCATCAGGCCGTCGGAATACGGAATCACCACGTCGTAAATGCGGACGAGGTCGTTGTCGCGCAGGTCGGTGTCGTCGAACTTGAAGCTGCCGCTGTGAACGGGATAATTCAGCGCGAAGTGCAAGTCGTGGTAAAGATTCGCGCCGGTGGAAACGATCCAGTCCACGAACCCGGCCTTGATGAGCGGGATGATGCTGGAGCAGCCGAGGCCGGCGGGCGTGAGCGCACCGGAAATGCTCATGCCGATGGTCACGTCCGGTGCAAGCATCCGTTCGGTGAAAAGCTGGCACGCTTCCTTGAGCCGCGCGGAATTGTAGGCAAGGAACACCTCGTCAATGATGTAGGTCAGCTTTTCCTTGCCGGTGAGGTTTTTCGGGTGGATGCGCTTGCCCGCCATGTATTTCTTTTTATGCGGACAGCTTTTTTCCTTCATCCATTCGGGCATTTCGGAAACAGCTTCGCGGTTGTGGATTTTGTGACGTTCGGTTCTTGCCATAGGTTTTGTTAAATTAAAAATTTTGTCCCGTTACGATACGGATGTTCGCGCAATTGCCAATCATTAAATTGCCGGTGTCCTGATTTTTAATTTCAACGGAGCGCGGCTGTGTCGCAGACCAGCCGCAGCAATGTGGACGTTGCTGCGGCTGACGCTCCGCGCACAGCCGCGCTCCGCAAACTTCCAGATTAGGGCACGACCGCTAAATTGATTCGTTGGACAACGGCGCGGAAAATTTTATCCTCCGCGCCGGTTTATGACCAACTTGAAATCATCAGACACGCCCGCCGCCCTCGGCTACTCCATGCCGGCCGAATGGGAACCGCACGCCGCCACCTGGCTCGGCTGGCCGCACAACGAAACCGACTGGCCCGGCAAGATTGACACCATCCGCTGGGTTTATGGCGAGATGACGCGGAAAATTTCTGCGGGCGAGACCGTCCGAATCCTCGTGCGCCACCGCGCCGAGCAAAAATTCGCCGCCAGCTATTTGAAACGCGCCGGATGTGATCTGAAGAAGATTGAGTTTGTGGTTCACCCCACCAATCGCGGCTGGACGCGCGACACCGGGCCGATTTTTGTCCGACGAAGAATTCCGCAATCCGCAATCCGCAATCCGCAATCGGAAACCGCAATCGTCCATTTTCATTTCAACGCCTGGGCCAAATACAACGACTGGCAGAAGGACACCAAGGTTCCCGAAACCGCCGCGCGCATCCTCGGCAAAAAATTATTCAACGCCCAATGCTCCGCCCCGGCTTCACTCAGCACTCCGCGCTCCGCACTCCGCAATTTTATCATCGAAGGCGGCGGCATCGAGTTGAACGGGCGCGGCACCCTGCTCACCACCGAGGAATGTTGTCTGCATCCCAAAATCCAGGTCCGCAACCCCGGCATGACCAGGGCGCAATACGACGACACCTTCAAAAAATATCTCGGCGTGAAAAATGTCATGTGGCTCCTCAACGGCCCCGTCGGCGACGACACCCACGGCCACATTGACGACATCTGCCGCTTCGTGAACCCCAAGACCCTCGTGCTCATCCGCGAAAAAAATCCGCGCGACATCAATTACAAGCCGCTCGCCGAAAACTGGGAGCGCATCCAGGAATTGCGCCTCGAAGACGGCGGCAAGCCGGAAGTCATCGAGCTGCCCATGCCCTCGCCGCTCTATTTCGACAAAATGCGGCTGCCCGCCAGCTACGCCAATTTTTACATCTGCAACGCCGCCGTCATCGTCCCCACCTTCAACGACCCGAACGACCGCGTGGCCCTCGGCATTTTGGGCGAACTGTTCCGCGACCGTCCCGTCGTGGGCATTCACGCCGTGGATTTGGTCCTGGGCTTCGGCTCGCTGCACTGCCTCACACAGCAGCAGCCGGTATGAATCGTCATGGTATCAGTGCACAACGACCCGTTTGGGCGAATATCCGATAAAAACATCGTATAACTCACCTTACATCGGCAATTACAGGAAAGAAATGCCCGGTAATTCGCTTCCGTGCGGCCATCTTTCGCTACTGTGCGGGCTGTTTTCACGTCCGTGCCCGCGTTTTTCGCTCCCCATCGCCTGTTTCGCGCTTCGTGCGCGCGATTTCGGCTCCGTGCGGGCTATTTTCCGTTTCGTGCGGACATTTTGCGCTCCGTGCGGGCCAACTTTCGCTCCGTGCGGACGATTTCGCCGCCCGAACAGCCATTTGTCGTTCCGTGCGGGCAAAAATGCACGAAAAACGTCGGATAATTCACCTTGCGACGACCGTTTTCCGGCCTGCGAAGGCCATCCGGCCACTTGCGACGGGTGTTTGCCGACCTGCGACGCCTTGCCGACGGGTTGCGACGGCGATTCGCGGCCTGCGACGGGTGTTTAGCGGTTTGCGACGCCCTTTCGGCGACTTGCGACGGCAACTGAATTGTTTCATCGCGCCTCGCCACAGCGGGGAAAAGCGGCAGAGGGCTGCCGCAGTCCAAGACGCGTAGCGTTCACCGGCGATTCACGGACTGCGCGAAGCGTCTTGGAGTGCGCCAGTCCTCTGGCGCTTTCGGGCGCGGCGCGAACGATGTAGGAGACGAGGTGACGAGTCTCAAACTTTTAGAATGAGACTCCTCACGTCGTCTCCTACAAATGAAAGGGCCGCGCGCCGGGACGCCGCCGCGGCCGGAGTGGTTTTTTCTTGATAAAATTTGTGGCGGGCGCAAATTCAAAAATTATGGAAAATAAGCCTGTCATAAATGTTCTTTGGACTGGCCCTTATTCTTGGCCAAAATTCGAGTCCAAAACCAGGCTGTCTCCGATTCCAAAACATTCAGGTGCATATTTGATGACTTTTGAATATCTGAACGG
>CAYPTV010000434.1:0-3114 GCA_964413505.1 uncultured Bifidobacteriaceae bacterium
ACTGCGGGCGGCGGCGTTGTGCCCGTCACCGAACCCGGCGGTCAGGATGAGGATTTTCTTCACGACGCAGACGAAATTACAGGAGGCGTGTTACGACCGTGTTACGGGAATGTGAACATCTGCTCACAATTTTATTCACAACTGGATGAATTCAATCAACCGGTGCCAGCGCCGCCCGGATTTAATAAGGAAGGCAGGAAAGCAGGAAAAATATCTCCGTTCCTTGTTTCCTGCCTTCTTTATTTAATAATCTTTGTAGGAGTCGAGGTGACGAGACTCAAATCAAAGTCAGAGACTACCATTTCATTTCACGGCAGGATTGTCAGCGCCAACGGCGACTGGCTGAGCTGCATAAATTTCATTTGCTGAAGCTGAAAATTCATCAATAAGCTGGAATATCTGGATTAATATCAGAAAGTAATTTTATGACGCAGGTGGACGAATAAATTGGAGGCGTCGAATATATGCAAAGGATCGTCAAAGCAACTGTCACAACAACAATGCTGAAAATTAAACGCCGACGGAGTAGTATGACGCTGTAAAAATGCATCGCTCGCCAATAAAGTGCAAGGCGCGCCCTGCCAATCATCTGGTTCACATGAAGAGCAAGTGAAACTGCATAGGGTTTCCCAAAATTATAGCAAATGTTAAACCAGACAAAGCTCACAAACATCACTAAAAGCTGGCAGCTAAAGGGTAGCTGCTTGTTCCAAAAAGTTTGGCTGATTTTCCAGCAGAAGTGGATTTCATATGCAAAAATGACGCAACTGCCCAAGAGCAGCAGTGTCACCATAATCAAATTCTCGAAAAATAATTTCATAAATTTAATGCAGGCTGACAATGATTCGAGCGGCTTCGCTCACAGTGCTGTGCACGTTTCTTTTTGCCCTGGCATTTGCTGGCATGGGTTTATCAAAGCGCACGGGCGGTTTGCTGTCAAAGACTATTCTCGCCTCGCCCGCATTCAATTGCGTAGGAGACGAGGTGACGAGGCTCATTATTTTAATTCCGATTTGAAATGAGCCTCCTCACATCGGCTGCTGCGAGTTTGGAATGGGGAGCGCGACCGTCCCGGTTGCCGTTTTCGGCGTCGCGCCGAAAACCCTTCAACCAACTGATTTGTCCAACGATGGTTCGGGCGCGACGCCCGAACCCGCAGGCGGGACGCCCGCGCTCCCCCCAATCGTCCAACCCAAAATTAAAAAAGCGGCCTCCGTTCCCAGAGGCCGCCTGATTCCAAGGTGGGGACATCGCGCTGCGATGTCCGGTCGGCGCAGCGCGCCGACCCTACCATTTCACCCGGCGATGGTGGCGGAGACGGGATCGCTCCACGGGCCTTTCTGGTTGCGCGTGTTCACCCACCGCATCCAATACCAGACCGTCATTCCGGCCTGCGCGCCGGTGTAGGTCACCAGACACGGCGTCTTGGTGGGGGCTTCCACAAACATCATCTGCGTGTAATCCGTGGGCGCGGGTCCGCCCACCTTGCTCCAGATTTCGCAACTGGCCACGCCCGCCGGTTTCTTTTTGGAACCCGACGAGGTCGAATCGAGAAAATCAATGGTATGCTGCAAATGCTTGCTCGTGTCCACCGTGGCAATCGGCTTGGTGGTGGGCACGCTCACCGGTGTGCGCGTCTTGACGCGGACATTGATCTTCATGGTTTTGCGCTGGGCATCCGTCACCTTGGGGTTGGCCTGCAACTGTTGGATGATCGGACGGGCCACAGCTTCATAGGTGTCGCGGGCCTGAATCTTGACGCTGGTGGCTGCGCGTGCGGCGGCATGGGCCGTGGTATGCGCCGGATACGCCGTTTTCCATGCGGTAATGGCGTCGGTCAAAGGTTTTACGTCATCGGCCGTCAATCCCATCGCAGCGGCATTGGCCGCGACGTAATCGCTGAACGGTCCGGCCCAATTGTGAAACTCCGGGTCGGCTGGAGGAATGCTATCGTTTGCCATAATTTTAATGTGTTAATTTTTGTTCCAATTTGTTCATTTTTGTTTGTTTAGCTTTGCAAGCCATTGTGTTTCAGTTGTTTTTGTAATAAACGGCAGGCAAAGTGGAGATTCCGGCGGGTGTTGGCTAAGCTCCCGCGACCGTCGCGGGAGCTTCGGCAACCATTCCGGGAGCTTCGGCGAAGGCTGCGGGAGCTTCGGCGAACACTGCGGGAGCTTCGGGAACCGTTCCGGGAGCTCCGGCGAAGGCCGCGGGAGCCTCCGCAACTGTCGCGGAAGGTTCCGCGAACGTTCTGAAAGGTTAGCCGACCGTCGCGAAAGGTTGCAAAGCCGGCTGAAAAGGCTGCCGGGAAGCCGTAAGCCGGCCGGATTAAAGCGGATGGATTTGAGATTGCGCCGTGGAAAAGCCGGTATTTGGGGACAGGACACCCTTGCCTGCGCCACGAACCGTGGCGCGACCATTCGAGACTCCATGCCCATGTGGCGAGTCTATGAAATTGTCCTGAAGGGCGTCTCACCCTCTATTGCAAAAAGCGCCCCCTTTTTTGTCCACTTATTTGGCATTATTTAGCGGACAATCAATGGTTCGGGCGCGACGCCCGAACCCGCAGGCGGGATGCCCGCGCTTCCCCCAATCGTCCATCCCAAAATGAATGCCGGGAAAAGAGCCGTTCAAGTGCGGAATGGGAAATCCGCAGATTACGCAGATTACGCTGATTTCACAGATTTCTTTTCTCTCATCTGCGTCATCCGCGAAATATGCGGAGAAAACTTCCCGTCAAGGCTGCCTTGGCGGCGGGCGTGGGTTCGGCTCCATCTAAAAACCGTCCGCAAAGCAACGAGCCGGTTCACATCGGAGGCTGCTTCATCCGGTAGTATTTCTCGGTGTATTCCTTCACCATGCGGTCGGTCGTGAATTGGGGCACGAGCGTGACCATGGTGCGGCGGATGCGTTGAAGCCATTTGCGCGGGATGTCATGGATGTCCCGGTCGTAAAACAGCGGAACGACCTGCTCGGTCAGGGTCTTGTAAAGGTTCGCGCTGTCAATGCGGTCCTGTTCGGCGACGTCGCTCGGCTGGGAATCTTGGCCGATGGCGAACCCGTTCGTGCCGTCGTAGCCTTCGCGCCACCAGCCGTCGAGGATGCTCATGTTCA
>CAYPTV010000435.1:0-1698 GCA_964413505.1 uncultured Bifidobacteriaceae bacterium
AGATTTTCCGTGCCCATGAGCACGACCTTGGTGCCGGGGATTTTGGCAATCTGTTCGTAGCGCAGGGCCGTGGCCGCTTCCGCCGAATCGCTGTGGCCGGTGAAGACGGTGAAGCTGGAGCAATGATCGCGGTGCGTGAGGGGAATGCCGGCGTAGTTCGCCGCCGCCACGATGGACGAAACGCCAGGCACGACTTCAAAATGGATTTTCTCCGCCGCCAGCGCCTCGGCTTCCTCGCCGCCGCGACCGAAAATATAAGGGTCGCCGCCCTTGAGCCGCACGACGGTCTTGCCTTCACGCGCCCTGACGATGAGCAGTTCAACGATCTGCTCCTGCGAAAACTCCGTGCGTTTGCCGCGCGAAATGATTTCCGCCGCCGGCTGTGCGAGCCGGAGCAGCGCCGGGTTTACGAGCACGTCATAAACGACCACGTCTGCGCGGCGGAGCAATTCCGCGCCGCGCAACGTGAGCAAGCCTGCGTCGCCCGGCCCCGCGCCGACGAGATAAACCACGCCTTTGGATTTCACGCGCACAATTTAACCAAAAGGCGGCGGCGGGCAATCAAAGAGCACGAATGCTTTGCCCTGAGATTGGGCGTGCGGCGATTGCGGATGTGGAATAGCATGATCGCATTCCATGAGACCGCGCCCAACAAAAGCCGCAGGATTTTCCACCTGTTTGCTGGCCGCACTATTTGTTGCGTGCGGTGCTATGGCTGGGTTTATGCCGCCGCAGGAACAGATTTTGAGCGACATGGTGCTGGCCAATCATCATTTTACCAACGAATGGCCGGTGCCCGGCTGCAGCAGTTGCCTGTCAGGAGCGCATGGCAGTTCCATCTGGACCCGGGGAACGTATTTCGAGGGTTCCCTCGCGTTATACCGGATCAATCAAGATCCCAACATTTACAATTATGCGGTGCAATGGGGATCGTTCACCAACTGGAATTTGCGTTATGGAGACACGGACAACTCGCCCGATGATCAATGTGCCGGGCAGGGGTATGTCGAGCTTTACCTGCTGGATACGAACCAGACCAGCCGGCTGACGCACATTGCGAACAACGTGAACTTCTGGATGAAGGGCAACCTGGGTTTGAGCACCTGGACTTATGTTGATTCCATCCATATGTCAATGGCCGCATTTGCCAAGCTCAGCGTTCTTAATTCAAACACCATCAGCGCGCTCAGGACGAACGGCACCTATGCGCCGGAAATGTATTCCTTCTTCCATAACATCCAAAGCGTCTACGGCCGGTCCAACGGGCTTTACAACGCCACCGACCATCTCTGGTGGAGGGACACGAACTATCTGGCGAACTACACGGCCTCGGATGGCACCGCGCAAAAATGCTACTGGTCACGAGGCAATGGCTGGGCGTTTGTCGCGCTTGCGCGGACGATGGACGTGCTTCCCACCAATGACACGCACTACGCCGAATATCTGCAAACTTTTACAAACATGGCCGCCGCCATCAAGGCCGTGCAGCGCGCCGACGGCTTTTGGAACGTCAATCTCGCCTGCACCAACGATTATCCCGGCCCGGAATCCAGCGGCACGGCGTGCTTTACCTATGGATTTGCGTGGGGAATCAACCACGGTTATCTCGGCACCAATACCTATCTGCCCGTCGTCATTGCCGGCTGGAACGCCCTGGCTGCCGGCGCCTTGCACCACAGTGCCGGCGCGGACAACGGC
>CAYPTV010000435.1:1798-3103 GCA_964413505.1 uncultured Bifidobacteriaceae bacterium
CACCACCCAGACCAACGGCACGTTCAACCTGCTTGAAACGGATCAGCTGGGTTCGGCTTGGACGACAAATGCAACGGCAACTTTGACGACAAACATTGACGGCATTTCCTATCGCCTCACGACCACGAACAATGCCTCCGTGCGGTTCTATCGCGTGCAGCTTGCCCTCTGACCGCCGTTTCCACGCGCTGAAACATTCCTGTGGCCGGACTTTGCGCTTTGAACTCGCACCGCCGCCGAATATAAATGGCGCGTGCCTCAACCGGTCCAGCCCGACATCAATGCCGCCACGCGCCTGTGCGCGGTCTATGGCTCGCCCATCGCGCATTCCGCCTCGCCAGCGATGCACAATGCTGCGTTTGCCGCGCTCGGTTTGAACTGGCGCTACCTCGCATTTGAAGTGGACCCGAAAAACCTACGCGCGGCGATTGACGGCGCGAAGGCGATGAATTTCGCCGGAATAAATCTCACCGTGCCGCACAAATTGCTCGCGGTGGAAATGGTGGATGCGCTCGATGAGTCCGCAAAAATCTGGGGCGCGGTCAACACGATTCAATTTCAAGCCCAAGGCGCGCAAAGCCGTTCGATTGGTTTCAACACGGATGCGGATGCGATTGTGACGGCGTTGCGCGAGGATTTGCAGATGGAATTGCGCGGCGCGAAAATTCTTTTGCTCGGCGCGGGCGGAGCGGGACAGGCGGCGGCCTTGAAACTCGCCTCGGAAAACATCGCCGGACTTTTCGTGGTCAACCGCACGGAAGAAAAAGCCGACGCCATCGCGGGCGAAATCATCGAGCGTTTTCCATCCGTGAAAGTTTCCGTCGGCTATCCGAAGGAAAATGTGGATTTGATTTTGAACGCGACTTCGCTTGGCATGAAGGCAGGCGACCCGTCGCCGCTGGACGAAAAACAATTTTCGTTGAAACAAACCGGCGCCGTCTATGACATGGTTTATCGCCCGGCGGAAACAAAGCTGCTCGCGGCGGCGCGCGCGGCGGGTTGCAAATCGGCGAACGGCCTCGGCATGTTGCTGCATCAGGGCGCGACGGCGTTCAAAATCTGGACAGGCAAACCCGCGCCGCTCGACGTGATGCGCCGCGCGCTGGAAACGGAAGTTTACCGGTCCACAGTCCAGAGTCCCCAGTCTTGAGTCCAGAATCTCAAACCGATCTTGAACAATCGCCTATTCTTGACTGTGGACTGATAACTGTGGACTGTGGACTGATTATGAAAATTCAGAAGTTTGAAGATGTTCTTGCCTGGCAAAAGGCGCGGGAATTGACCAATGGAATTTACTCTCATGCC
>CAYPTV010000436.1:0-3096 GCA_964413505.1 uncultured Bifidobacteriaceae bacterium
AGACATGCGCCGGTATCGCCGCCTGACTTGCCGCATAAGTATTCACAAGCTGCCCATCCCCATTTTGAGCCGCCAAGCGCAATGCTTCGCCAGCCACGACGTTGCCCATGCTGTGAGCCAGCATATAAACATTGTTTCCGTAAGTTCCGTGAAGATTGATCAGCAGATTTAAGAGTCCTCCGGCGGAATTCCATGCCTGATTTTCACTTCCGTCATAATTGTGTGGTTGCAGAATGGCATCAATAAGTGTGCCATCAAAATCATAATCTGTCGGCCAGCGAAATTCGCCAAACCTTCCCTGATAACCCTGCCAGTAGAGCCTTTTGAAAACAGATTCTGCATAGCGGTCTTTTTCCCACGTTTCAAGATTCCAGCCATGCACCAGCAAAATGTAAGGCGTGTTTGTGTTTTGTGGCGGCGTGTATTGAAATGGCAGTTGCGTGGGGTCGGGCAAATCATTGGCCGCAGGGATGGCATTGGTCAATGGTGCTCTGCTAGGTTCATCCCCGACAGTCCAACGCTCATACATGTCCTTGATGTCCCCAATCTGGATGTAGGCGGTGGTCTGCGCGATGGTGTTACCATTTCTATCAGCAATCGTCAGGGTCAACCCGCCGCTACCATTGCTCACGCCGCACCAGATGAAGTGATTGCCAGCCCAATGATTTGCAAATGTGCTGTCATTGAGTTGAATGCTGCCGCCCGGCGCGAGCCTTCCGATGTAAGGGCAAGACAAAGAATCAACTTGCGACTCTGCTGTGCTGGAATTTGTCAGATAGCCGATGCCGCCGTCCGCATCCGCCGCCGCGAAGAGGTCAATCGTTGGATTATTGGCATTCCAATCAGGACTGCCAACGTCGCCCCAATTCAAGGTGATGGTGCTGCCCGGCGGCAAAGCCGCCAGCAAGTTTGTCGTGATGCCGGCGACCCATAGCCGCGTGAAATCTTGCAGGTCGCGCGTGTCAGGAATTATCCGGGTGCCGTAGTATTCGCCGTAATTGCAATCGGGCGTCTGTTGGTCGGCGGAAAGTTGCGAGACCTCGGCAGGACTCAAATCATCTTCATAATATGTCGCGTCATCGGCATCCCACGTCCACCGGTCATAATTATTATTCGCCCAGAAAGTGAAGGGCGAACTGGCGGAGGTGTTGTCGGGGCCGGAAACGCTCATGTCCATCACGCCGTCATGGTTGACATCCAGGACGAGTTTGACCACCTGCACGACGCCGGTTCCGCGCACGTTTTCGCCCCAATTGGTCATCGTCACCAACGCCACGGGGCCGACGGCGGTTGCCGTAAATTCGCCGTAAGGCGAGATTGCGCCCGCGCTGTTGGTGGTGACGTTGCCGTTGGCGTCAATTTGCCAGGCTGAATCAAAGTATTGGCCGAGATAGGAAAACACGTTTGTGTAGCCGTTGAGCAACGCCCGCCTGGCATACCCTGCAAACACGGTGGACGAACCAAAACCGGCAACCAAACCGCTGGAGGTATTGGTGGCTGTTGAAAACACCGCGTCCCCCGGCAACGGCTCGAATCCCGGCTGCGCGAAATAATAGCCCACGGTTTGCAATTGGGGCGTGGCTGCATTCCAAAACACCCCGCCGTTGGTGACGCCCGAAATGGTGCCGCCTCTGGGAAGCGTGGCCGTCTGTATCCCGCCACCGTTATTATAGGCAAACTTGACGGAGTTGTAGGGCAGGCCATAGATGTTCGTCGTCCCGCTGAAATTGGTGAACGCAATATTTCCGCTGCCGCCCGTCAAGCCGAGAAAACCAAGCGTGTTTCCCACAACATAATCTATTATTTGTTGTGGATAAAATGTGACCCACTGTGCGCTGCTTGAATCATCCAAAATGGCGGGAATGTTGCTTGTTGCCTGATACTGGGTGAAAACGTAGGTTGGGGCTGTGATGGCGGGAGTCCCGTTAGCCGTAAGGCCAAGCCCTGTGGTCAGCGTTCCGTTGCTTGGGTTAATATCACTCGCGGTATAGACAAAATTGTGGAAAAGGTAGTTTTCTTCAAACGGAAGGAATCTGTCCAAAATGGGTCCGCTGCCGCCATCTTGTTCCTGCGTCACCTGATATAATCCCGAAAAGCTGTAATTTGAAGGATATACATAGTAAACATCATCAACATTGTTCAAAAATTGCAGCGGATAACCCGCTATCGCCGCCCGCAAGATAAAATCCGCATTCTGTTCAAGCTGCTGGCGTCCGTCAAGGAAGGGCGTTGGATTCTGATTCCCATCAAACCAAGACTGTGAACCTGCCAGGGTCGTGCTGCTCACTTCGCCATCAGCATTCACCGTCTGGACATACACGTCTTCACTGGCGTCATAACTGTCGTCTTGGTTGTTAAACAAGGCATTCGACAGGAAAACGCTGTTGCCGCTCAAATCGCTTATCGGAATGTTGGTGGTGCCTGTTATGTAATCCCCGTAGGTGGATTCATCCAAATAGCTAAAGGTCAGACGTAATGCCGTTGTGCCGGAAGGAATCGGGCCAGTCGCGACCAGATTTCTTCCGCCGTTTGATCCTTCGACAAGTTGCGCTGAAACGGTCGTGTTTGGGTCGAACATGCTCAATGTTTCGCCGCTGGAATATCCCAGCGCATAATCTGCCTGCAAGGTATAGGTTGGTTCGTAGTTTTCAGGCGGGAAATTCGTGATGGGCGACGTGTCAACAAAGCTGGTCACGCCACTCAAAAAGTTGAACGTGTCATTGCCCCCAGTATTGGGATTATACCGCGTTATCGTGTAGCCGGTGACATTTCCCTGCGACGGCTGCCAATTCAGCGTCACCGTTCCGCTGATGCTATTGTAAGAAACCGAAAATCCCGGCGGTGGCGGTGGCGTGTAAAAGACATTCGGATTCCAACCGTTCTGGAATTTTTGAAGATTGCTCCACCCGTCGCCCGCAGGGTCTCCGTAGGGGTCAATGCCGTTTGTCCCAAAGTAAAAAATCTCCCACCAATCAGGGATGCCGCTGCCGTCGCTGCTCTGCCATGAGCGTATCCGGTAAAACAAATTCGGATAATTTGTCGCAATTGCGCTGGATGTGTTCCAGTTGGTGATCTCGGAGCCGTAAAAGAAGCCCA
>CAYPTV010000437.1:0-3077 GCA_964413505.1 uncultured Bifidobacteriaceae bacterium
ACGAACAACGTGGTGTCCAGCGCGCGCGCCATGGCCGTGATGTTTTCCACGTCGTGCGAATGGATGATGGCGGTGTGCTTGTAATTGTGCTCGGATTGCAGCGAGCGCTCGATGCCTTCCTCGACGCTTTTCACGCGCACGATGGGCAGCATGGGCATCATCTGTTCCTCCTGCACGAACGGATGGTTCGCATCGGTCTCGGCGAAGAGCAACTGCGTGCCGGAAGGAATGTTGATGCCGGCGGCCTGCGCCAGCACGGACGGATCTTTGCCGATAAAATCCTTGTTGGTGTGAGCCTGCGCGCAACCGCCGCCCTGACCGGGCGTGATGGTGAACGCAGCCTTGGTCAAGCTGTCGAGCTGTGCGGAATTCAATTTCACCGCGCCGTTCTCGGACATTTTTTGCATCAGCTTGTCCGCGACGCTTTCGAGGACGAAAACCTGTTTCTCGCCGATGCACAAAAGATTGTTGTCGAATGCCGCGCCAGAAATGATCGCCTTGGCCGCACGCGTCGGACAGCAGGTGTCGTCAACAAAGACGGGTGGATTACCGGGGCCGGCGCAGATGGCGCGCTTGCCGGTCTGCATCGCCGCCTTCACGACCATCGGTCCGCCGGTGACGAGCAGCAGGCGGGTGTTCTCGTTTTTGCAGAGGGCGTTGAAGGAGTCGAGCGTCGGCTTCTCGATGACACATACGACGTTTTCAATCCCCGTCTCGCGATAAATGGCTTCGTTGTAGGCGCGCACGGCAGTCGCCGCGCAACGCGCAGCGCTCGGATGCGCGTTGAAGACGACTGAATTTCCGGCGGCGCAGATGTTGACGATGTTGCCGCTCAAAGTGGGAATCGAATGCGTGCTTGGCGTTATCGCGCCAACGACGCCGAACGGCGTGTATTCCTCCAGAGTGATGCCGTGGTCGCCGCTGCGCGCATCGGGCCGCAACCAGTCAACGCCGGGAACCAGTTTGATCAAGCCGAGCTTGGCGATCTTGTGGTCGAGGCGGCCAATCTTTGTCTCTTCAAATTCAATCCTGCCCCAGGCCTCGGCGTTCTTCTCGGCGAGCGCCTTGACGATCTCTTCAATCTTGCGGCGCGCGGCGATGCCTTTTTCCTTCAATTGCAAAAATGCCTCCTGCGCCGCCTCACAAGCTTCGTCCGCCGTCGCAAACACGCCAAACTTGCCGCGCAACGCCGGAGCCGGGCGCGATTTACCTTTGTGTTCGCAGCCGCAATCCTTGGATGGCGGCGGAGTCGGCGCGGCGGGCGCGGACTTGGCCGGCGCGGAACCACCGTTCAATCGCCCCATCACTTCGGCGACGATGTCACGGACCAGAGTTTCATTCACTGCGCTCATATTTTATCCGGCTTACGACGGCTTGTTCGTGCTGAAAATTATCTTTCCGAAAACATCCACGGTGTCCACGAGGCCGATGATGACGGCGTCCACCGGAGCGTCTTTCATGCCCGGCGCGAGCCGCGCGGAACTGCCCTGGCAAAACAAAACCATTTCGCCGACGCCCGCGCCGAGCGCATCCACGGCGACGATGGTGTTGACGCCCGGACGAAATTTTGTCGGATCCTTTTCGTCCACGAGCTGCGGGCGCAAAAGCAAAAGCTTCCGGCCACCCATGGACGGGTCTTTCTTAGTGGCGACCACCGAGCCTTCTACTTTGGCGAGAAACATAAAATTAGGAGTCGGGAGATTGGAGTTGGAAGCAGGGTAAATAATTCCCTTACTGCCATCTGCCAGCTTCCATCTGCTTACTTCTTTTTCGGCAACACCGCTTCCACATCCGCATGCGGACGCGCGATGACGTGCACGCTGACGAGTTCGCCCTTGATGGCCTTGACGGCCTGCGCGCCCGCGTCCGTGGCGGCTTTCACCGCCGCGACGTCGCCGACAACGACCGCCGTGACGAGCGCGTTGCCGACCTGCGTCATCGGTCCGGCCAGTTGCACATTCGCGGCCTTGAGCATTGCATCGGTCGCCTCGACAAGTGCGACCAGCCCGCGCGTTTCAATCATTCCTATTGCTTGTTGTGACATAATTTATTTTGGTTGAGGTTGAAATTTCAGTGTTGGTTCAGTTGTTTCTGTTTTCCAAAAATCGCTTTGTCTCGCGCGCGACGACAAGTTCTTCGTTCGTCGGAATCACAAAAATTTTCACGCGCGAATCCGGCGCGCTAATTTCGGCTTCAATCGCGCGGACAGATTTATTTTTTCCCGCGTCCAATTTAATTCCAAGATTTTCAAGGTTCGCGCAAATCGCCGCGCGAATGTCCGCACGATTTTCGCCGATGCCGGCGGTGAAAACGATTGTGTCTGCGCCGTTCAATTCCAGAAAGTATCCGCCAATCCAATGCCGCGCGCTGGAAGTGTAAACATCAATCGCCAGCTTTGCCTTGGCGTCGCCTTTGGCGGCTGCGTCGGCGATTTCGCGAACGTCATTTGAAATTCCGCTCAAACCTTTTAGGCCGGATTCCTTTGTCAATTGCCGCTGCGCTTCTTCAATCGAAATTCCGAAAGTTTTCACGGCGTAAGGAATTGCCTCGGCGTCGAGATCGCCGACGCGGTTGTTTTGCGGAAGGCCGGATTGCGGACTCATGCCCATGCTCGTGCCGATGGAAGCGCCGTTCAAAATTCCCGTGACGCTCGAGCTGCCGCCAAGATGACACGAAATGACACGCAAAGAGGCGCCGGAAATTTTCGTCGCGTAGCCGTTGACATAAAGCTGACGCGCGCGTTCGGCCACGTCGCTGCGGCCCAACAATTCCGCCGAGCGTTCGGCTATAAATTTGTGGCTCGCGCCGTGAAAACCGAAACGGCGGATTCCGATTTGATTCCAGCTTTCCGGCACGGCATAGCGCAACGAAGCTTCCGGCGCGAACTGGTGGAACGCCGTTTCAAAAAGCGCGATGAGCGGGACTTTCGGGACGCGCTGCGCGAACAGTTTTATACCGGTGATATACGGCGGATTGTGCGCGGGCGCTAGGCCGTTGTAATCCACCATCGCCTGCAACACGCGCTCGTCGAGCCGCACGCAGCCGGTGACATTTTTGGCGATGACGGTCTTGAAACC
>CAYPTV010000438.1:0-3074 GCA_964413505.1 uncultured Bifidobacteriaceae bacterium
ATTTCGCGTTTGGAGATGATGTGCCGCGCCCGGTGCAGGACGAGAATCTTCCCGCGGCAAACTCCGGCGGAAACGCCGATGCCGCGAAACACTTTTTCCCCTTTGGTTTGCGACGACATACTTGTGTCCAGTGAGAAATAGCCGAATGGGTTTGAGTTGCAAAGCAATTCCGCCGGAAAAATGAAAAGCCCGCGCACGGCGGGCTTTGAAATCTCAGGCTTGAGATTTGAAATTGTTAACTGTCAGGCGCGCTCCATGTATTTGCCGGTGCGCGTGTCAATTTTAATCTTCTCGCCCGTCTTGATGAACAGCGGCGCCTGCACCGTGATGCCCGTCTCGACCGTGACCGGCTTTTGCACGTTGTTGGCCGAATCGCCACGGATGCCTTCCGGCGCGTCCGTCACGGTGAGGATGACGCTCGGCGGAATTTCCACGCTCACGGCCTTTTCTTCCACGAACACCACCGTCACCGGCGCGTTTTCCACGAGGAAATTTTTCGCATCGCCGACCAGTTCCGCCGCGATGGTGACCGTCTCGTAGTTTTCCGGGTCGGTGAAGACATAATCCGCGCCGTCCTTATAGCTGAACTCCATCTTCGTCGTCATCATCGGCACCGGCTCGATTTTCTCCGTGGAGCTGAAGCGCACATCGGACGCCTTGCCGGTCTTGATGCTGCGCAGCGTAGCCTGCACAAACGCGCGCAGGTTGCCCGGCGTGCGGTGCTGGAAATCGAGGACGACGGAAATGTCGCCGTTGTAATTGATCGCCATGCCTCGGCGAAGATCGCTTGCTGTTGCCATAAAATAAATTGTCTTGCGCCGGAATTTTTCCAGACGTGAGCCGGTGAGATTATCAGGATTTTGACCGAAAGCAAGATGCTTTTCTGGTGAATAACCAAGTGTTGACCCACAAAATCCAGTGTGTTACAAAGGAGCAACCACAATTAGCTGTGGTTTTATGCGTTGCCCAAAATGCGGTGATCAAGATGACAAGGTCATTGATTCGCGCGCCTCGCGTGAAGGCGCGACCATCCGCCGCCGCCGCGAATGCGCCAAATGCAGCCACCGCTTCACCACTTACGAGGAAGTGGAGCACGAGGGCTTGATGGTTCTCAAGCGCGACGGGCGGCGCGAGGAGTTTTCGCGCGACAAACTCCTGTCCGGCATCAGGAAGGCCTGCCAAAAGCGTCCCATCAGCCCGAAGGCGATTGACGACCTCGTGGACCACATCGTCGCCGTCGTCACGGAAAAATTCGAGGGCGAGGTTCCGGGCGAATTCGTCGGCAAGCTTGTCATGGAAGGTTTGCGCGAACTGGACGATGTTGCCTACGTCCGCTTCGCCAGCGTTTATCGCCGGTTTCAGGAGGCGACGGATTTTATTCAGGAAGTAAAAAAACTGGAGGCCGCCAAATGATTGCATTGTCCAACGACTGCCTGCTTTTCAAGTTCACCAACGGCGAAAGCGTCCCCTGCTCCGCCGAAATGATTTCCGTTGAGATCGTCGGCTCCTGCGAAGGAGCGCTCGACCCGGAAATTCTGCGCCACGCCGCCGCGTCTGTCTTCCATTATTTCAAAGTCGAACTCGAACGCGAAACCGTCACCGTCGGCGAATTTGCCGGTGCGCTGGAAAAAGTTTTGCGCGGCCTCGGCCTCACCATTCGGGCCGGCGAACTCGAAGCGCGCTCGCAGGAAATCATCGAGACTGATCTGGGGCTGCTCGCGCGACAATCCGCTGACAGCTTGGAACTGTTTTTCTTCCCGAAATTGCGCGACGAACTGCGCCAGCAACTCCGCCAGTCGCCGCGCGTGCTGCGCTTTCGCGGACTGCGCGGCTGCGTCAAGCAGCTTGCCGGTGCGCGGCGCTGGAGCGCCCGCTGCGAAAAAATGCAGGAACAGGTCGTGGAATATCTGCGCGGCTGCCTGACCGCCGAGCCGGAGCAGAACGAGTGCGCGCTCGTCGTGGAATAAGGCTATGACGCGAATTGCGCGAATTGTCGCGAATGAAACTGGTGGGGCGAGCGTCCTCGCGAGCCGTTAGTTCAAGCTTTGGCTTGTCCGAAAAACAGGCTGAAGCCCGAACTCCAACAACAAAGCGCGGACACACGTTCGCGCACTCCAAATTTAATCCGTGCAAATCCGTGAAATCCGTGTAAAAAATTCTTTGTGAGCAAAACCCTTTTTGAAAAAATCGTCGCGCGCGAAATTCCAGCGCAGGTTGTTTATGAGGACGATTTGGTCCTCGCCTTCCGCGACATCAATCCACAGGCGCCCACGCACGTTTTGATTGTGCCGAAGAAACCCGTTCCCCGCATCGCCGAGGCAAAAACCGCCGACCAGCAACTGCTCGGACACCTGCTGCTCAAGGCCGCCGAAGTCGCGGACAAGCTGGGTCTGACGCCGAGCGGCTACCGGCTGGTCATCAACAACGGCGCGGACGGCGGCGAGACCGTGGCACATCTGCACGTCCACATCCTCGGCGGACGCCACATGGCCTGGCCGCCGGGTTGAATTCGCGCTGAGCAGAAAATATTTCCAAAAATAGAATGAAAAATTAGAAAGGTAATAAAAAATGAGTCAAAAAAACACTGCACAAATAATCGTCATAATCACGCTTGCATTCACAACGTTCTTGTCTTCGGCATCAGGAGCAGATTCTAAACCTCTATCAAAAAGTGAAGCGGTCCAACTTTTGACATTTATGAGTTACACAAATGTTGAAGTAGCTGCCATTGTTCAAGGGATGCCCACAGGTCCCAATTCGGCAACAGTTATTGCAATTGGCCAAAGTGATGGAGTGATAAAAAAGATTGATATGCAATTCCTCTATGACGCTGACATAGGATGGTTTTATTATCAATATGACGGCGATGATTTAAGCGTGCCTACGACGAAGCTTAAAATGTGGACGCTTTCAGGCTATAAAGAAATTCAACCAAAACAACCAAATGAAGCGGATAAGAAGAGTCCGTAAATAAAGCTGTCGCCTAATAACTGGACAGGCTACAAAAATTTCTTCAACTCCTTGCCCAGCCGCGCGATTCCTTTGCGGATGTTTTCCTCGCTCGCGCTGCCGAA
>CAYPTV010000439.1:0-3069 GCA_964413505.1 uncultured Bifidobacteriaceae bacterium
ATGAAGGCGATGGCGGACGAAATTTCAAAGGAACTGTTCCGGCTGTTCGTGGCGGTCGCGGCGCCGCCAGCGCGGCACAACAGGTTGCGGTTTTACCGTTTGGTGCGAGTTTGAATGCGTGAAACCATTTAAGTTCGGCTAACGTCAATGACAATGTATGCTTAAGTTGCTTCCAAAGGAAGATTGGAATGATCAGACAGCGGCGCATCTGTTGAACCGGGCGGGATTCGGCGGACCGCCGGAGGAAATCGCCAGGCTGACCAGCCTCGGCCACAACGCGGCGCTTTCGTCGCTGTTGGATTACGAGAAAATCCCGGATTCCACGCCGGCCCCGGCTTGGGCGGTTCCCGACCCGGGGCGCGCGGAACGCATCCGCGCCATGCAGAACATGACGCCGGAGGCCAAACGTCAGGCGCAGCAGGCGGAGCAGCGCGCCCAAAACGAGCACATCATTGAGCTGCGCGGCTGGTGGCTGAACCGCATGGCCAGGGGGCCGCGTCCGTTTCAGGAGAAAATGGTTTTGTTCTGGCACGGCCATTTCGCCACGAGTTTTGAAAAAGTCCGGAACGCCTATTACATGTGGCGGCAGAACGAGCTGTTCCGCCGGCTCGCCACGGACAACTGGCTGCGCCTGCTCATCGAGGCCGGCAGGGATCCGGCGATGCTCATCTGGCTCGATCAGGCGCAAAGCCGCAGGGAGCATCCAAACGAGAATTATGCGCGTGAAGTCATGGAGCTATTTTCCCTCGGCGAGGGGCATTACACGGAAAAGGATGTCACCGAGGGTGCGCGAGCGCTGACCGGCTGGTCGCTGGACCGGCGGACGGAAACGTTTATTGAGCGTCCACTTTTTCACGACAACGGCGACAAGACGTTTCTCGGTCTGACGGGAAATCTCACCGGCGAGGACATGATGGCACAGATCGTCAGGCAGCCGCAGGCCGCGGTTTTCATCACCGGCAAGTTGTGGAATTTTTTTGCCGGCCAGCCGCCTTCGGATGATTTGGGCAAGGCTCTCGCCGGCGTTTTCCGCGCGAACGGCAACAATTTTAAACCCTTTCTCCGCGTGATGTTTGGCTGCGAGGAATTCTACAGCCCGTCCATCATCCGTAATCAGGTCAAAAGCCCCGTCCAGTGGCTTGTTGGCACGGCGCGGATGCTGCAATGCGATCTTCCGCCCGGCTTTATCAGCGCGGCCATCACGCGCAGCCTCGGTCAGGATTTGTTTGCGCCGCCGAACGTCAAGGGCTGGGACGGCGGCATCTCTTGGATCACGACGAACACCTTGTTGGAGCGCTACAACAATGCCGCCACGCTCGTGCAGGGCACGACGCAGCAGCTTTCCGCGTCCGATTTCGCGCGCAAACCCGGCGGAGCAGGCGGTGTCGTTCAGGAAAAAGCGGCTCAGCGCATTCACATCGGCGGCGTGGACGTGGAAAAAATCCTGACACCCGACGAGCGCACCGACAAAAACAAGCTCGTTGCGGCTTTGGAACACCGCCTCCTGCAATCCACCTTTTCCAGCCAACAGGATCAAGCGCTGCGCGATTTTCTCGATTCGCATCCCGCACTGGAGGATGCCGCCATCCGCAATGCCATTCGTCTCGTCATGTCCACCCCCGAATATCAAGTCGCATGAAAAAAGAAATCACCCTCCAAACCCGGCGCGAGTTTCTCCGCACCACCGTTCTCGGCAGTTCCCTCTCGTGGACCGTCCCGGCATTTCTGGCGGACACGTTTGCCGCCCTGCAAAATCAGGTGGCGGATTCCGCCGTGCAAACGGCCACCGGCAAGGACGCGACCATTCTTGTGGTTCTCCAGATGGCGGGCGGCAACGACGGCATCAACACCGTGGTTCCCTTCTCGAACGATTTCTATCACAACGCCCGCCCCCGCATCGGACTGGCGGCGGACACGGTTTTGAAACTGAACAGCGAGATTGGTTTTCATGGAGCCATGACCGGATTCAAAAACCTTTACGATTCCGGCGACCTCGCCGTGGTCCAGGGTGTCGGTTATCCGAACCCGAACCGTTCCCATTTCCGCTCCACCGAAATCTGGCAGACCGCCAGCGATTCAGACAAGATCGAGAAATACGGATGGCTGGGGCGCTATTTTGACAATGCCTGTGCCGGCGCGGAACCGACCGCCGGCGTCGTCATTGGCCGGCAATTGCCCGAATCCTTCTTTGCAAAAACGCCGAAGGGCATCTGTTTCGACAATCCGCAGAATTACCGATTCCTGTCGCCGGAACATCCCCGGCCCGGCCAGACGGACATGGCCGAGGCGGCCTACGAAAAACTGAATGAAACCGAACCGGCCGCCACCGATTCCAATTCCGGCGACAGCATCGGCTCTCTCGCCGCCGGGATGCCCATGCAGGGCGGCAAGGCCGTGGACTTTATCGAACGCACCGCCATGGACGCGCAGCTTTCCAGCGATGAAGTTCGCGGCATCGCCGCCCGCATCCAAAACCAGGCGACGTATCCCAATTCAACCTTCGCCAATTCCCTCAAACTGGTCGCCAAGCTCATCGGCGGCGGCCTGCCCACGCGCATTTATTATGTTTCACAAGGCGGCTACGACACCCACACCAACCAGATCGCCACGCAGCAGCGTTTGCTTGCCGACCTCGGTGATTCGCTCAAGGCATTTGTGGACGATTTGAAGGCGCAGGGGAACATGCAGCGCGTGCTCGTGATGACCTTCAGCGAGTTTGGCCGCCGCGTGGCCGAGAACGCCAGCGGCGGCACCGATCACGGCGCAGCCGCGCCCATGTTCATTGCCGGCGACAAGGTGAAGGCCGGGTTGTTGGGCCGGTATCCCAGCCTCGCGCCACAGGATTTGTTTCAGGGCGACATCAAATTCAATGTGGATTTCCGGAGCGTCTATGCCGGCATCCTGGAAAACTGGCTCAAGACGAAGAGCGCGCCGATTTTGGGCCGGCAATTTGAACCGCTGCAGGTGACTTGAAATGAAATCCTTTCCTTTGCAATCAACACGGAAAAATTACAGGAAATTCATTTTGATTATTGTTGGTCGTCTGGCATTATCCGCCAACTTTTTGGC
>CAYPTV010000440.1:0-3053 GCA_964413505.1 uncultured Bifidobacteriaceae bacterium
GGCGGCGAAATCCGGCGCGAATCTTTATTACGAGGCCAGCGTTTGCGGTGGCATTCCGATCATCAAGTCGCTGCGCGAGGGATTTGTCGCGAACCAATTTCCCGCGATCTACGGCATCGTCAACGGCACCTGCAATTATATTTTGTCGCGAATGAAAGCCGAAGGCGCGGACTTCGCCGATGTGCTGGCCGACGCGCAGAAGCTCGGTTACGCCGAGACGCCGCCGGACCTGGACATTGACGGCCACGACGCGCAGCACAAGATCGGCATTCTCGCATCGCTCGCGCACGGCTTCTGGGCAGATCATCACGCGATCCACACCGAAGGCATCCGCGACGTGTCGAAGATTGACATGGAATTCGCCGCGAAGCTCGGCTACACCATCAAGCTGCTCGGCATCGCCAAGCAAATTTCCGGCAAGAAACCCGGCGTGCAGGTTTCCGTTTATCCAACGCTCATCCCGAACGCCCATGTCCTGGCCAGTGTCAACGGTGTCTTCAACGCCTGTTTCGTGCGCGGCGACATCGTGGGCGACACGTTGTTTTACGGTCGCGGTGCCGGCAAGGACGCCACGGCCAGCGCCGTGTTGAGCGACGTGGCAGATGCCGCGCTCGATTTGAAGAACAACGCGAAGTCCCGCGTCGCACCGTTTGTGGTTTGCACGAAGGGCGGCTGCATCAAGCCGATGGATGAAATCATCTCGCGCTATTATCTCCGGTTGAGCGTTGTGGACAAGCCGGGCACGCTGGCGAAAATCTCCGCAATCTTTGCCGCCGCCAAGATTGGCATCTCGTCCGTCATCCAGCCCGAAGGCCACGAAGGCGAAAGCGTGCCGCTCATCCTGATGATTCACGACGCGCCGAACGCCGCCATGCGCAAGGCGCTGGCGAAAATTGCGAAGCTGCCCGTCGTCAAAAACAAGCCGGTGATGATCCGCGTGGAAAACTTTGATTAAAAATTGTCGCGCGAAGACGGCGAAGGAAGCGAAGGAAAGCAAAGCCATTTTAACCTTCGCCACCTACGCGTCCTTCGCGCGATAAAAGAATATGAAAGACTCCGACATTGAACGCACCGGCAAGGCTGTCCTCGACGCAGCCTTTCATGTGCATTCCGTGCTTGGCCCGGGCTTGCTGGAATCGGTTTATGAGGCCGCGATGTTTGTGGAGTTAAAAAAACGCGGCCTCCAAGTCGGACGGCAGGTGCCAATTGCCGTCAACTATGAAGGCGAACAATTGGAGGTCGGTTTTCGCGCCGACCTGATTGTGGAGAAACAAGTTCTGGTCGAATTGAAATCGGTTGAATCAGTTACGCCGTTGTTCCAGAAAATCACGACAAATTACCTCAAGCTCATCCCTTTGAAGCTGGGTTATCTGATGAATTTCAACGAAGTCCACCTGAAGGATGGCCTCACACGAATCGTCAACAGTCTTGAAGGAAAATCCTTTTTTTCTCCTTCGCAAACTTCGCGCTCTTCGCGCGACACATAATTTATGGCTTTGCTATTCCATTCCACCAACGGCCAGTCGCCCGCAGTCAATCTGCGCGAGGCGCTGCTCGCAGGGCAGGCGCCGGACCGCGGGCTTTATTTCCCCGAAAAATTTCCCAAGCTTGCTCCGGAAGAAATCGCGGCGTTCGCCCGAATGCCGTATCACGAGATTGCGTTTCGAGTGCTGTCGAAATTCACCGACGGCATCATTCCGTCCGACGTGCTCGCCGCGATGTGCAAGGAGGCCTATAACTTTCCCGTGCCATTGGAAATCATTCACGTCCGCGTTTTTCTGATGCGCCTGGATCAGGGGCCGACGGCGTCTTTCAAGGATTTTGCGGCGCAAATGATGGCGCGGATGTTCGGGCGGTTTTTACGCGAAGATGGAAAACAAGTGACCATCCTCACCGCGACGAGCGGCGACACCGGTGCGGCGGTCGCGCACGCGTTCCACAACATTCCCGGCGTGCGCGTCATCGTGCTGTTCCCGATGGACGAAGTGAGCGAGAGCCAGCGCAAGCTGATGACCACGCTCAAGGACAATATCCGCACCGTGGCGATTGACGGCAAGTTCGATGACTGCCAGGCGATGGTGAAACGCGCGTTCGCCGATCCGGCCCTCGCGCACATCCCGCTCTCGTCCGCGAACTCCATCAACATCGGCCGCCTGTTGCCGCAGAGCGTATATTATTTCTACGCCGCGTCACGCGTCGCGCAGGCTGGCGAGCCGGTCGTGTTCTCCATTCCGAGCGGCAATTTCGGCGACATGATGGGCGCGATGGTTGCCAAGCAAATGGGTTTGCCGATTAAAAAAATCGTCGCCGCCGTGAACGACAACGATGCTTTCCCGAAATTTCTCGGCAGCGGCAGCTACCAGAAGATTTGTCCTTCGCGCAACTCGCTCTCGAATGCGATGAACGTCGGACATCCGAGCAATCTCGCGCGGCTGGTGGCGGTTTATGGCGGGCAGATGGACGAGACTGGCAAGATCAACAAGCTGCCCGACCTCGCCGCGATGCGGCGCGACATCTTTTCGACTTCGATCTCCGACGAACGCACCGTCGCCGGCGTGCGCGAAGTTTGGGACAACTTTCAACTGCTCTTGGAACCTCACGGCTCCGTCGCGTGGCAGGGCTTTCAGGATTGGACCGCAGCCGAACCGCTCGGCAACTCGCCCGCCGTCATCGTCGAAACCGCCAACCCCGCGAAATTTCCCGTCGAGGTGCAAAAGGTTGTCGGCTGGGAACCCGATGTGCCGAATAATATGCTCGCGTCGCTGAAACTGCCGGAAGATTTTGACCGCATGGGTGCGGATTACGAGAAATTCCGCGCCTATCTCCTGAAGCGTCACACGACGACTTGATTGCCGCCGCATTTCTGGCATCCTTCCCGTTCCCGTAAATCTAAACATGGCCCTGATTGTTCAAAAATATGGCGGCACCTCGGTGGGCAACACCGACCGCATCAAGAATGTCGCCGCGCGCGTCGCGAAATATCATGCGCAGGGCGACCAGGTCGTCGTCGTCGTCTCCGCCATGAGCGGCGTCACCGACGGCCTCATCAAGCT
>CAYPTV010000441.1:0-3053 GCA_964413505.1 uncultured Bifidobacteriaceae bacterium
GATGCAGGACGTTGAATCCCTGCGCGCGTTTGTATCGCGCCAGAATGTCCGTGGCCGTGTAGCCTTCGGGATGCCCGACGTGCAAGCCCGCGCCGCTCGGATACGGAAACATGTCGAGGATGTAAAATTTCGGCGGCAACTGCGTGGCGGAAACTTTTCCGGAAAGTTTGTGGCGTTGCGCGAAGGGATGGTTCGCGGGAATTTCCTCGTTCGGATTGAACGCGCGGAAAGCCTGCTGCTCGTCCCAAACTTTTTGCCATTTGGGTTCGATCAGATGAAACGGATATTGTCTGCGGCTGTTCGACATAGAGCGGTGAATACTACATGAAAAATCATCGGACTCAACGGTGGAGTTAGGCGGCGGAATTGGCACGCCACACCAGCCGCAAGCCTTCGAGGGTCAAATCCGGCGCGACAGCGGAAATTTCCGGCAGCTTCGCGGCGATCAATTTCGCATAGCCGCCCGTCGCCACCACCGGCAGTTTTTCTGCGCGCAACTCACGCTTCAGTTCGCCAATCAATTCGCGCACCAGACCGCGATAGCCATGCACCGCGCCGACGAGCATGGCGTGTTCCGTGCTTTTTCCGATGGCAGATTTGATCTCACGGATTTCTATCTTCGGCAGCAGCGCCGTTTTCTCGTGCAAATAATCCGTCATCGCCGCCAGACCGGGGGCGATGATGCCGCCGACATAATTACCTTTGGCATTCACCACATCAAAAGTGACCGCCGTGCCAAAATCCACGACGACGACCGGCACGCCAAAACGCAATTTTGCCGCCACCGCGTTCGCCAAACGATCCGGTCCGATAGAATTTGGCTTCGGATAATCAATGCCCACGCCGCGAATGGTTTTTGGATTCAGTTCGAGCGTCTCCAGTTTCCAAGTCTTGCGGGCAAATTTTTTTACCAACGGCGTTGCGCGTGGCACCACACTGCACAAAATTGCGCCGGTAATTTTATTTTTGCCCGCAAATTTTTTTACGAGCGTCGCTGCGCCACCGCCGAACCACGCCAGAGTTGGGATGTCGGCTTGTTTCAATACGCGCCGGCCGTCCGCGATGCCGATGTGCGTGTGCGTGTTGCCGATGTCCAAGAGTAAAATCATTTTTCCAAAGTGACGTCGCCGCCGATGATGCGTTCCAAATGGCCGTGTTCCGTGCGGACGAGGAGCGCGCCATCATCATCGATTGATTCCGCGCAGCCGCGGATCAGCCGCACACCCATCTGCACGGAAACCTTTTGGCCGATGGTCGCGCAACCGGCTTCCCATTCATCTGCAACCTGCGGAAATTTTCCGCCGCAAATCCGCGCGTAATCCGTGTCCAACTCGCGCAAAATTTCCGTCGCCAGTTCCGCGCGGGAAATTTCCTCGCCCAGCTCAATTTTCAACGACGTGGCAGTCTTCCGCAGTTCCGGCGCGAATTCCGCCGCGTCCTGATTTACGTCCACGCCGATGCCGAGGATGACGTGGCGCACGCGATCCACCTCCGCGCTCATCTCGGTCAAAATGCCCACGATTTTTTTTCCGCCGACGAGCAAATCATTCGGCCATTTGATTTCCGCTGACAGCCCGGTGACATTTCTGATTGCGCGGCGCAAGGCGGTGGCCGAGGCGACGGTCAACTGGGTCGTCTCCTGCGGGCTTAATTTTGGCCGCAGCAAAACGGAGAACCAAAGTCCCTTGTGCGTGGGCGACATCCATTTTCGACCGAGCCGCCCGCGCCCGCGCGTCTGCGATTCGGCGAAAACCACCACGCCTTCCTTCGCGCCGTCGCGCGCGAACTTTTCAATCACGTCGTTCGTCGAGGTCGTTTCCTCAAAAACGCGGATGTCGCGCCCGATGACTTTGGTCTTGCCGAGGCGCGCGAGTAAATCATCCGCGTGCAGCGCGTCAGGCGAAGAGACGAGGCGATAGCCAAAATGCGGGCCGGCTTCGATCTCGTAGCCGGCCTGGCGCAACTCCTCGATGCGCGCCCAGACCGCCGCGCGGCTGATGGCCAGTTGCTCGGCCAACTGCGCGCCGGACACGCCTTCAGGATTGGCGCGCAGCGCGGAAAGAATTTTGGCGTCAGTTGTCATTCAAAATCCAAACCGATGTCCACCGCACATGCGGAATGCGTGAGTGCGCCCACGGAAATAAAATCAACACCGGTCCCGGCAATCGCGCGGACGGTTTTCAGATTCACGCCGCCGCTGGCTTCGGTGAGCGCGCGACCACGCACGATTTTCACAGCCTGACGCAACTGTTTCAATTCCATGTTGTCGAGCAAGATGAAATCCGCGCTGGCATTCGCAGCTTGCTCGACTTGCTGCAACGTATCCGCCTCAACTTCGACTTTCAGTCTCGGATTTTTTCGCCGCGCGCGCGTGACGGCGGCGGCGATCGCATTGGGCTTTTCGTCCCGCAGCGCCACGAGATGGTTGTCCTTGATGAGCACCATGTCAAACAGCCCGATACGATGGTTTTTCGCGCCGCCGCATTTGACGGCGTATTTTTCAAAGCGACGCCAGCCGGGCGTTGTCTTGCGTGTGTCGAGAATATTTGCGTTTGTTCCGCGAACCGCTTCAACAAATTGAGATGTCAGCGTGGCGACGCCGGAAAGCCGCTGGACAAAATTCAGCGCGACGCGCTCGGCCGTCAGGATTGCGCGGGCCGGGCCGGAGATTTTCAGCAGAGTCTTTCCGGCGGCGATGCGCTGGCCGTCGCGCGACCGTTTTTTAATTTTGATCTTGGGCGAGAGTTGACGAAATGCAGCTTCCGCGAATCCGATTCCTGCGACGACGAGAGGTTCGCGCGCGCGCATGACGGCTTTGGCCATCGCGTTTGCGGGAACCGTGGCCAGCGTGGTCGCGTCGCCGCCGCCGATATCCTCGGCGAGGGCGAGCCGGACGGCATGGCGGATTTCTTCGGCGGACAGTTTCACGCCGTCAAAGTGAAGGCAAAATGAATGAGGGAAAAGGAAAAACGTGTGATGGAAAAATCGCTCGAAATTATAATGGCCTGAAACGCCTCTTTAGTTTAGAACAATTCGCATGTTCCATACGGAAA
>CAYPTV010000442.1:0-3032 GCA_964413505.1 uncultured Bifidobacteriaceae bacterium
GCCGGCGGCGTCGCGCACGATTTCAACAACATCCTCACCGTCATCCACGGCCACGGTTCGCTGCTGCTGATGTCCGATTTGGACGACACCGCCGCGCGTTCCGCGCAGCAGATCACGCAGGCCGCCGAGCGCGCCGCCGGATTGACGCGGCAGTTGCTCACGTTCAGCCGGCGCCAGTTGATACAGCCCAAGAGGCTGGACATGAACAAAATCGTCGGCAACATGACCGACATGCTCGGGCGGCTGCTGGGCGAGGACGTGTCGCTGCAACTGAATTATTCCAAGTCGCCCGCGATCGTCGAGGCCGACGCGGGCATGATGGAGCAGGTTTTGTTGAATCTCGCCGTCAACGCGCGCGACGCCATGCCGCGCGGCGGCCGGCTCGGCGTCCGCATTTCCGTTGTGGATGTGAACGAGGAGCACGTCCAACGGCATCCCGAGGCGCGCACCGGGACTTTCGTCTGCGTCGGCAAATCGGACACCGGCTGCGGCATCGCCCCGGAAAATCTGCCGCGCATTTTTGAACCGTTTTTCACCACAAAAGAAGTCGGCAAGGGGACCGGCCTCGGCCTTGCGACCGTTTACGGGATTGTCAAGCAGCACCAGGGCTGGATTGAAGTTGAAAGTGCCGTCGGCAAGGGCACGACGTTCCGCATTTACATCCCCTTTGTCGGCGTGCAGCAGGGCGAATCGGAAAAACCCTCGACGCAAATCATGATCCGCGGCGGCACGGAAACCATCCTGCTTGTTGAGGATGAAAAACCAGTGCGCGAACTGGTCGCCCGCGTCCTTGAAAAGCATGGCTACAAAATCCTCCAGGCCGGCACCGGCGCGGAAGCCGTTGGCGTCTGGCAAAAGCACAAGGCCGAGATCGCGCTTCTCCTCACCGACCTTGTGATGCCCGACAACATGAACGGACGCGAGCTGGCCGAGACCTTGTGGAAGGAGCAGCCTGATTTGAAGGTTGTTTTCACCAGCGGCTACAGCGCGGACATCGTCGGCAAGGATTTCAAGATCGAGTCGGACACGAATTTTTTGCAGAAGCCGTATCACCCGCAACTGCTTGCGCTGACCGTGCGCCGCTGCCTGGACGGAAAACAAAATTGAATCTTCCAACTTTTCTTTGTCTTCGCGATTCGCTTAAATTCTAAAAATGATTATCGCGCCCTCGCTGCTCGCCTCAAACCACGCCTGCTTCGGCAGAGAAGCCGTGCGCGCTTCAAAATCCGGCGCCGACTGGCTGCACCTCGACATCATGGACGGCCACTTTGTCCCGAACATTTCCTTCGGCCCGCAGGTCGTCAAGGCCATCCGCCCGCTCACAAAGATTTTTTTCGACGTTCACCTCATGTGCTCCAAGCCGGAGATTTTGCTGGAGCCGTTTGCAAAGGCGGGCGCGGATGAAATCATCATCCATGTCGAACTCGGCGAACAGGTCGAGCCGCTCATCTGGAAAATAAAAAACCTCGGGAAAAAAGTCGGCCTCGCCGTCAACCCGCCCACCGCCATCTCCAAGGTCGAGCCGTTCATTGACAAGATTGATTTGCTGCTTGTGATGACCGTCAATCCCGGATTCGGCGGACAGGAATTCATCCACGAAACACTTCCGAAAATCCAGCAGGCCGAGGCGTGGCGTCTCAAAAAAAATCTCCGCTACCAGATCAGCGTGGATGGCGGCATCAATTTCCAGACCGCTGCCGAATGCGCCCGCGCCGGGGCCGACACATTTGTGGCCGGCACAAGCCTGTTCGGCCAGCGCAGCTTGAAGGCGGCCGTCGGCAAGATGAGGAAAATTGTCAACGCCCACGACCCCGCGCTCGCGGACTTGAAGGTTTAAGTTTTATGGGACAAATCAAATTCGGCACGGACGGCTGGCGCGGCTTGACAGAATTTGCCGGCAGGCGCAATTTAAGGCATGAGTGAATCACAGTTAAAAACCTTTATTTCGCAATCGCACATTCAATCCGTGCGTATTTGCATGGATGATGGCCGCGCCTTCACCATTTCGCATCCCGACTTTGCCTTCGTTGCGAATGAATGGCTCATGCTTGCCGGCGGCCCAAAACAAAACCTTGGGGAAGACGGGCTGGCTTTGCTTCCGTTCAGCCATATTTCCAGGGTTCACATCGCAAAGAAAAAACCGAAAGCCGCCGCGTGAGCGCAATCAAATTCGGCACGGACGGCTGGCGTGCAGTCATCGCGGAGGATTTCACCTTTGAAAACGTCGCGCGCGTCGCGCAGGCGACAGCGGATTTTTGGAAGTCAGAAGTCAGAAGCCAGAAGTCAGAAATTTTCGGGCGCGAACTGAAAGTCGTCGTCGGTTACGACCGCCGGTTCTTTTCGGATAGGTTCGCGCAGACGTCGGCGGAGGTTTTTGCAGGAAATGATTTCCAAGTCGTCCTCACGCCGGAACCGACGCCGACGCCGTCGGTCTCGTTCGCCGTCAAGCATTTGCACGCCGTCGGCGGGGTGATGCTCACTGCCAGCCACAATCCGCCGATTTTCAACGGCTTCAAGCTCAAATCTTTTTATGGCGGATCAAGCGATTCCGAAACGTGCAAGACCGTCGAAAGTTTTCTGGATAAAAATCCGGTGTGTCGCGCCCAACTCCCAGCTTCCAACTCCCAACTTCTAATATCCGACGTTCGTCCCGCGCATTATGCCGCGCTGAAAAAACTGGTGGATTTCAAGCTCATCGCCAAATCCAAATTGCGCTTCGCGCACGATGCGTTGTTCGGCGTCGGCGCCGGCTGCTTCGAGCAATTGCTCGCCGGCACGACCTGCAAGGTCACGACGCTCAACGGCGCGCACGATGTCCTGTTCGGCGGCATCAATCCCGAGCCGATTGAGAAAAACTACGCGCGCAGCCAGAAATATCTGCGCACGCATCCGCACGACATCTGCCTCGTGACGGACGGCGACGCCGACCGCGTCGGCGGCATGGACGGTCGCGGCAATTATCTTTCCACGCACCAGATCATCTGCCTGTTGCTCCACCATTTCTTCATCAACCGCAAACAGACCGGTCGCGT
>CAYPTV010000443.1:0-3031 GCA_964413505.1 uncultured Bifidobacteriaceae bacterium
AATTCACGACGTGCGAAATGCCGTCCACGTCAATGCCGCGCGCCGCGATGTCCGTGGCCACCAGCACGCGCACGATGCCTTCCTTGAAATCCCGCAACGCCCGCAGCCGCTGGCTTTGAGAACGGTTGGAATGCAGCGTGGCGCAGCGCACGCCCTTTTGCTCCAGTTGCCGCGCGAGCCGGTCGGCGGCGTGCTTCATGCGCGAAAAAATCAGCACCATGTTCATGCCCGGATCCGCCAGCAGATGCAGCAGCAGAGCCGTCTTCAAATGCTTCGGCACCTCATAGACGAACTGCGTGACCGTCACGGCGGGATTCGCGCGGCGGCCAATCTGAATAATTTTCGGCGCGTGCTGGAACTCGTGCGTGAGCGATTCAATCTCCCGCGACAGCGTCGCCGAAAACATCAGCGTCTGCCGCTGTTTCGGCAGCGCATGGACAATTTTGCGGATGTCGGGAAGGAAACCCATGTCGAGCATCCGGTCCGCCTCGTCCAGCACCAGATATTTCAACTGCGTGAAATCCGCGCAGCGCTGTCCCATCAGATCCAGCAGCCGTCCCGGACACGCCACGATCACATCTGTTCCCGAACGCAGCGCGCGGATTTGCGGCTGTTCACCCACGCCGCCAAAGACCGTCGCCACCGTCAGCGGCAGATGCTTCGCGTAAGCCCGGATGTTCTCCTCGATCTGCACCACAAGCTCGCGCGTGGGCGCGATGACCAGAACTTTTGTGCCGCGCCGCTGGCCGGTCGCGTTCGCCGCCAGCCGGGTGAGGATGGGCAGCGTGAACGCCGCCGTCTTGCCCGTGCCGGTCTGGGCGATGCCGATGAGGTCCTGCCCCGCGATGATGGGCGGGATGGCGGCGGTCTGGATGGGCGTCGGCTCGGTGTAACCGGCTTCCGTCACCGCCTGCAAAATTTTGGGATCAAGCCCCAGAGCGCGAAATGGCATTTATGGATGATGCAGCAATTCCCGGTGAATGCACGACATTAACACCAGCAAAGAAATCATCCTCGTCCTCATCGTCATCGTCATGCTCGTCCTCGAAAAGTGAGGATGAGGATGAGGATGACGATGAGGAGGAAATGTGGGATACAAATTGCGCGCTTGTCAATTTATCGCAAAGGGATTATCCCCAAGCCATGAACCGGAAGCCTGCCAATACGATTTCTCCGCAAATTTTTATACAAAAACAGAACTGCCGGTGTCTATCCAGTGAAACATATCGCATGAACCGGATTCTCCAACTTGCCACCATCTGTCTTGCTGCGCTGATGTTGATCGGCGCTGCCGGTTGCAGCAAGAATGGCGCGCTTCATGACGCGGCCAAGGCTGGCGACCTGGCAAAGGTCAAGGCGCTGCTCCAAGCCCATCCTGATTTGGTGAACAGCAAAGATACCAACGGTATTACGCCGTTGCATTACGCGGCGGACAACGGCAGCAATGACATGGTGGAATTTTTGCTGGCCAACAAGGCCGAGGTCAATGCAAGGGACAAACTTGGGGAGACACCTTTGAACTGTGCGGCGCTTCGGGGTCACAGGGACGTGGCGAAAATACTTTTGACCAACAATGCCGATGTTAACACCACAAACAACTTCGGCTGGACACCTTTGCAAACCGCAGCGTATCACGGCTACAAAGACGTTGTGGAATTGCTGTTGGCCAGCAAGGCTGACATCAACGCCAAAGGCAATCAGGGCGAGACGCCTTTACATTTGGCAGTGATGAAGGGACACACGGACGTTGTGGAAATGCTGCTGGCCAACAACGCCAATGTTAATGCCAGGGACAACCATGGCCTGACGCCTTTGCACTACGCGGCGAATAAGGAGGTCGTGGAATTGTTGCTGGCCCACGGCGCGGATGTCAACGCCAAGGCCGATGACGGTTGGACGCCTATGCATGGAGCAGCGATGGGTGGTCAGAAGGAAGTGGCGAAATTGCTTCTGGCCAACGGCGCTGATGTCAATGCCAGGAACAACAAGGGCGAGACGCCCTTGCACATGGTGTTGGCGCAGGCAACTGACAGTCGCTACACGCCGGAGACGGAGTTGGGAAAGCGCAACGCGGCCATGGTTGAATTGCTGGTGGCCAGCAATGCGGATGTCAACGCCAGGGACAATAATGCCTCGACGCCATTGGATTATCCGGCCAGCAATTATAAGGATTTCTGGAACTTGCTGCGCCAGCACGGAGCCACGAATAATTTTCATTGAACCTTCAACCGTTCTTCGCGCCTCGACAATTCGCGGGACGTTAACGCACAATAAATTGCATGCTTGCTAATTTAGCATTACAAGCGTATTTCGGATTTATGACAAATGAAGTTGTTCAACTTACGCAAAACCATTTATGGGGAGCTGGCTCCGAATGGTTTTGGGCATTTGGGCAATTTGTTGTAGTGGCAATTACGCTTTATCTCATTCAGAGGCAGGTTAGGCTTCAAACGAGGCAAACTGAAATCGAAGCAATGTCTCATGTTGTTGAAACAGTTTGCACAATTCAAGAACGATGGAATTCAGAAACAATGCAACGCGTTCGCAATGAAGTGTGCAATCAGTGGGAAAAAGGTAATCGAGAATTTGATGGAGCGTGTGAACACATCGCCAACTTTTTTGAAGAACTTGGAACATTTGTGAAAATAAAGGCAATCCCTGAAGACACCACATGGGATGTTCAATCGTGGAACGTCGAGTATTATTGGAATGTTTTTGAAAAGGGAATTTTGAAAGAACGCGACGAGTGCAAAGAAGAGGTCTTTTGTGAATTCGAGCAATTGTTTCGGAAAATGAGAAAAATAAGTGACGATAAGGGATGGCCATCTGTGGATGAAGCCTCCATCGTTAAATTCATTCAAAGAGAAATTAGAATGACAAAAGCGTGTCTTGATTTGCAGAAGCCTAGCGGATATTTCAGTCATTAATTCCCGGGCAATTGCTTTCTCGCGCCTCGACAATAGCGGATTTTTTCCTAAATTGTCAGGAATGTCGCTTTCAAAACAGCCATTGGTCATTGCCGGACGGATTT
>CAYPTV010000444.1:0-3028 GCA_964413505.1 uncultured Bifidobacteriaceae bacterium
GACTCACTATCAAGTCATCCGTTCAAAAGCACTTTGCAGAGGTCTCAAGCTATGAGTGAATTCATACATCCTTATGCAAAAGCAGATTTTTCTTCGGAAGCTAGCGTATCATTTACTGCTGCTGGTTGGGCAGCCTTTTGTCAGGCAAAATTGCCAGATGCTGAGAGTCACACCTGCCAAGCCATTCAGATGGATTCTAATTTTGAAAATGCAGAAGCCTTTTATCAGCTTGCGAAAATCCAAATGCACACGGACAGGCCAAGCGAAGCCATTCCAAATCTTCAAAAAGCTATCGAGCTAGTCCAAGACGCTCCGCTCGGTTTGACGGGCTTTGGCCAATGCGCCAGCGGCTTTTCCCTCAGCGCGTTGGCGCGGCAGATCTGCCGCCCGGCAAATCAAGTTTTCAGGAAATCGGGTAGAAAGCCTTGATCAAAGCCCCAGTTTCTTGAACCGGTTGTTCACTTCCTTGAAATGGAAATCGAGCGAGCAAAGTTTCTCCAGCTCGCCGGGCTTGAAATGTTTCGCCACTTCTGGCGTGGCTTTCAGGACTTCCACAAAATCCGCATCGTCGCGACCGGCGTGTTTGACCTCCCACGTCTTCATGGCGGCGTCCTGAACGAGCTTGTAGGCGGCCTCGCGCGTCAGTCCCTTTTTGATGAGCGCGAGCAGGACGGTCTGGCTGTTCCACATGCCGAGCGAGAGGCCGAGGTTCTTCTTCATGTTAGCCGGATAGACGACGATGCCGTCCATCAGCCGGGTGAGCAGGCCGAACATATAATCCAGCAGTGTGCAGGAATCGGGGAAAATGATCCGCTCGACCGACGAATGCGAGATGTCGCGCTCATGCCAGAGGGCGACATTTTCCAGCGACGCCATGGCGTTGCCGCGCAACACACGCGCGAGGCCAGTCAATCGTTCCCAAGTGATGGGATTGCGCTTGTGCGGCATGGCGCTCGAACCTTTCTGGCCTTTGGTGAACGGCTCCTCGGCTTCGAGAACTTCCGTGCGCTGCAAATGGCGGAATTCCACCGCCCAGCGTTCGATGCTCGCGCCGACGAGCGCCATCGCGAGTTGAAATTCAGCATGGATGTCGCGCTGCACGACCTGCGTCGCGATGGGCGCGGGTTTTAATCCCAGCTTCTTGCAGACGAATGCCTCGACGCGCGGAGAGAGATGCGCGCTGGTGCCGACCGCACCGGAAAGCTTGCCGACAGCGACGACCTTGCGGACGCGTTCGAGGCGTTCGAGCGCGCGGCCAAATTCATCGTGCATGAGTGCCATCTTCAAGCCGAACGTCGTCGGTTCGCCGTGGATGCCGTGGCTGCGACCAATGCACGGCGTGAACTTGTGTTCCTTTGCGCGCCGGGCGATGACGGGCAGAAGTTTTTTGACGTCGGCAATCAGTATGTCCGCCGATTGCTGCATCTGGACGGCATAACAGGTGTCACCCACGTCACTGCTGGTCAGGCCGAAATGAAACCAGCGGCTGGCGTCGTCGTTGATGACCTCGGCCACGGCGGTGGTGAAGCCGATGACGTCGTGGTTCAAAACTTTTTCCAGTTCTTTCTGGCGCGCAACGAGGCCGGGCAGATCGGCAAACCACTTGTCACAGCCGGCCTTGATCTTTGCGAAATCCTTCGCCGGGACGATCTTCTCCTTCACCAGCGCCTCGCTGGCGAGCAGTTCGATCTGCAGCCAGATGCGGAGCTTGTTTTCGTCCGTCCAGATGGCCCGCATTTCGGGGCGCGAGTAACGCGTAATCATGGGAACAGATTAACGGAATCGTTAAATCGTTGAAATGTTAAATCGTTGGACTGAAAATGCGGCGCGCGGGAGCCGATGCACAACAGATCAACCCTTTGAAATTTTCGAGCGGGCCTTTTCGAGCGTTTCGCGCTCGCGCGCGGTCAGGCTGTGGATGCCGTGCGCGGATATTTTTTCGAGGATCGGATCAACTTCCTTTTGCAGAAATTCGGCGGCGGACAAATCCTCGTCTGTTTTGGCGGCGGAACCCCAGAACTTGCTTTTGCCTTTGCCGGCAGCGGCAAGCTCGCGCGGTTCCTGGTGCGGCAATAATTCCTCCCGCTGCCAACGGCCAAAGATGTAACGAACGCAAGCAAAGCCCGTCAAAATGCCGCCCAGATGCGCGGCGTTGGCGATGCCGGTATTAGGAATAAATCCGCAAATTATTGTGACTCCGATGCTGCCCCAAAACAAAGTTCTGCCACACATGACCACCGGAATAAAATAAATCAGCAGCGTAAATCTTTCTTCCCAATTCAGCACTGCAAAAGCCGCTATCAGGCCAGCCGCGCCGGCGGAAGCACCGATGACGGGGGTGTAAAAGTCTTTAAAGAAATACGCGCAAATCATCTGCGCCACACCGCCGATGATGCCGCTGGAAAGATACAACGCCAGAAACCGGCTTCGCCCCAGAACCGTTTCAACCGAACGCCCGAAAAAATAAATGACAAGGGAATTGAAAATAATATGCAACCAGTCATGAGTGGAATGCATGAATTGAAACGTCAGGAATTGCCAGATGCGATAGCGCTCCAATCCGTCGAGGCTCAACGCGAAATAATTATCCTGAATTTGTTGGCCGTTCGGAAAGTTAGTCGAGATAAGTTGAACGACGAAGACCACCGCGTTGATGACCAGCAGCGCAATGGTGAAAGAAACGCGCGGCTCGTGATAAGCCGGCTGGCGCATATAATCGCGGTCTTCAAGCATGATGATTCAAATTACACTCCGGACTGGAAATTTCAACGGGGCTTTCGCCGCCACCACAGCAGCAGTTCCTGTCCCGTCCGGTTCGGATAGGAACGCGGCACAAGCTCCCCGGCCAGCCCGAACTCCGGCGAAAACCGCCGCCACAATTCATCGCGCGTCGTGCCGAACGGCGGGCCGTCCTCGTCGGGAATCAGATAATTCACCGCCAGATACTGGCCGTCCGGCTTCAGCCACTTCAAAACGGCGCGGACATATTCGTCGCGTTCCGAGGGTTGGATTGCGCAGAACAAAGTAT
>CAYPTV010000445.1:0-3018 GCA_964413505.1 uncultured Bifidobacteriaceae bacterium
CGGCGGCTGGGGCGAACGCTGCAACACTTACGACGACCCGGTTCTCAAGGGTCAGGGGCCGAGCACCGCGTCGCAAACCGCCTGGGCCGTCATGGGCTTGTGCGCGTTCGACGATCCTGAAAATCCAGCGCTCAAGCGCGGCATTGAATTTCTCACGCGCACGCAAAATCCCGACGGCTCGTGGACGGAGCACGAGACGACCGGCACGGGTTTTCCGAAAGTATTCTACCTGAAATACGACATGTATCGCAACGCGTGGCCATTGCTCGCGCTTGCCACTTACAAAAAGATTTGTGAACGCGCGGCGGCGAAAAATGGCGCACACCATTCAAATGGGCTGGCTGTATAAAAAACTCGTCCGTCCGCCGCTCTTCGCGCAAGACGCGGAACGCGCACACGATTTCACGCTGAAAATTCTTGGCTGCTCAAGCCAAGACGAATTCATCTGCAACGCGATTGGCAAATTTTTCTCCGCGCCGGAACTTCCCGTTGAACTTTTCGGCCTGAAGTTTCCGAATCCAGTCGGCCTCGCCGCCGGAATGGACAAGTTTGCCGCAGCAGTGCCGGTTTGGGAAAAGCTCGGCTTCGGTTTCTGCGAACTCGGCGGTGTAACGTGGCACTCGCAGCCGGGAAATCCGGCGCCGCGAATGTTCCGTGCGGTCGCCGATGAGGCGGTTGTCAATCGCATGGGATTCAACAATTCCGGCGCGGAAATTTTGGCCCGGAAACTGGCGGAATGGAAAAAATCCGGTCGCTGGCCGAATCATCCCGTCGGGATCAACCTGGGCAAATCCAAAATCACGCCGCTGGAAAAGGCCGCCGAAGATTACGCCGGTTCATTTCGCGTGCTGCGCGACCTCGCGGATTTTTTCGTCGTCAATGTCAGTTCGCCAAACACGCCAAACCTCCGGCAGTTGCAGGACAAAACCGCGCTCGACGAAATTCTCGCGGCGATCCAAAAAGCCCAAAGTCCAAAGTCCAAAGTCCAAAGCCACAAGCCGATCCTCGTGAAAATTGCACCGGACTTGTCGCTTGAAGCGATTGACGAAATTTTGGAATTGGCAAATGCGCGAAATATTTCTGGGATTGTGGCGACAAACACGACCGTTGCGCGCCCGCAAACAAACAATCCCGCGCTCCAACAAATTTATTCCGAGACCGGCGGCTTGAGCGGCGCGCCGTTGCGTGCGCGCAGCACGGAAATCATCCGGCACATTTATAGGCAGACGAACGGTCAGCTTCCAATCGTCGGCGTCGGGGGAATTTTCAGCGCAGACGATGCCTGGGAAAAAATCGCCGCCGGCGCGTCGCTTTTGCAGATTTATACCGGCCTCGTTTTTGAAGGGCCGTGCGTCACAAAAAGAATCGTCGCCGGCCTGCGCAAAAAACTGGAGCTTGCCGGAATGAAGCATTTGGAGGAAGCCACCGGTTCAGCTTTGTGAGGATGATTTATGTGGACATTCCCGGCCGGATTTGATAATAGGAATTCATGCGCATCAAAGTCTCCCGCTGCGGGCGGCTTCCTGATTTGACAGATCACCGCGACCGGCTTGACGCCGTGCAGGTGGAAATGATCGGGACGTTGCCGGCCAGATGCGACCTTCGCGCGCAATGCCCGCCGGTGATTTCTGGACAATTCGTGCCGTTGCCTGAACATAAACCAATCGGATTAAACCTATAAAATTATGACTCTGACAAAACGCGATCTCGTCATGCGCATCAGCGATGAAACCGGCCTCGGCCAGCAGCAGGTTTTCAACGTGGTGCAAAAAACCCTCGACTACATCACTGAGGCGCTCGCCAAGGGCGACAAGGTGGAACTGCGCAAGTTCGGCGTTTTTGAAGTGAAAATCCGCAAGGCGCGCGTCGGGCGCAACCCGAACAAGCCGGAAACCGACGTGCTGATTCCCGCCCGCTCGATGGTCAAATTCAAGTCCGGCAAGGAAATGCGCGCGCAGGTCTTGAAGCTGCCTGCCAAATCGTAATTCGTTGAATTGTTGAATTGTTAAATCGGATTTCCCGCCGATTCAACAATTTAACTGTTTAACGATTCAACCAAATCCTCTAACTTCGCGGCATGGAACGATTGCCCGGATTCAGAGATTTTTATCCCGAACCGCTCCCGCATCAGGATGTGTGGAGCGCCGACGCACGCCAGTTCATTTTTGAAAAATGGCGTCAAACGGCCAAGCGCTACAATTTCCGCGAATACGACGGGCCGCCGCTTGAACCGCTTGAGTTGTTCACGACCAAAAGCGGTGCGGAAATTGTCGGCCAGCTTTATAATTTCACGGACAAGGGCGAGCGCGCCGTCTCATTACGCCCGGAAATGACGCCCACGCTTGCGCGCATGGTCGCAGCGCACGAGCGCAATTACAAAAAACCCATTAAATGGTTCGCGCTGCCGCAATTGTTCCGCTACGAGCGCCAGCAGAAAGGCCGACTGCGCGAACATTTTCAGTTTAACGCCGACCTCATCGGCGAACCAGAACCGGCGGCGGACTCGGAATTGATCGCGCTGCTCATTGACACCTTGCGCGCGTTTGGCCTCACCGAGCAGGATTTTGTCATCCGCTTGAGCAGCCGCAATGCGTGGCAGGAATTTTATGAAGTGCGAAGCCCGAAGTCAGAAGTGCAAAACGACGCAGGCAAGCAATACGAATTTTTTCAAATCATTGACAAGCTCGAACGCACGCCGAAGGAAGAATCCGAAAAGAAATTGTCCGCGCTCGGATTTTCGCTCACGGACGTGAACCGCTTCATCGAATCTGGCAAGCCGACGGCAGAACTGGAAAACATTCTGCAAAATCTCGCGGCACGCGGCCTCGGCAGTTTCGTCAAAATTGATTATCGCGTGATTCGCGGGCTGGCGTATTACACCGGCGTGGTGTTCGAGGCGTTTGATGCGAAGGGCGAGTTCCGCGCCATCGCGGGCGGCGGACGCTACGACAACCTCGTCAAGCTCATCAGCGGCGGCAAGGTGAACCTGCCCGCGCTCGGCTTCGGCATGGGCGACGT
>CAYPTV010000446.1:0-3016 GCA_964413505.1 uncultured Bifidobacteriaceae bacterium
CAGAGTGTTGTCGATTGTGACGCCCAGACTTCGGACACTGCTCGCTGGTTTGATGCTCACGCTGCCGAGGTCAACTGTATTCGCAGGACCTTCGGCTCGTTGTCGCGCACTGGTACCGATGGTGATGGCTTCAGTCTTCTCTGGATTCATAGCCAGGCCGTTAATGTCCAACCAATGTTGCACTGCACGGAAGCAGTCAGATATCGTCGGTGCTGATTTAACGTCGTCGAGAGCAACGTACAGTTGAGTGTCGTCCGCGTACTGTGTGTGGCTGACCCCGAACGAGCTGATGACGTTCGCGATCGGGGACACATACAGGGTGAACAGCAGAGGTCCAAGCACCGAACCTTGCGGGACACCGTGCTCACAGTCGATGATTGACGACTGCATCTGACCGACTCGGACTGACTGGGAACGGCACACCAAGTACGAGCTGACCCAGTTGAGTGCTGGGCCGGATACTCCGAAGGTGGATCGGAGACGTCGCAGAAGTGTTGTTGTGTCCAGGGTGTCAAATGCGGCCGATAGGTCGAGTTGCAACAGCATCGTTCTCGACCCGCTGTCAGCCGCGCAGTAGACATCGTTCAACATTCTAATCAGCGCTGTTTCGGTGCTGTGGCCGCGCCTGTACGCCGACTGAAACCTGTTGTAGTTCGGCGACTGTTTTACGTGTGCGACGAGTCTTGCCATGTAAGCTCGCTCGACAAGTTTCGAGATGGTGTGCAAGTTTGAGATCGGACGGTAATTTCCGAAAACGTCTGGGTCCATGCCGTCCTTTTTCAGCAGCGGTGTGACCAATGCTTGCCTGTATTTTCCAGGAAATTTACCTTCCTTAAACGACAGAGCGACCAATCTGGCTATCAATGGAGCAAACGAGTCCACACACGACTTGACGACCGACGTCGGTATTTTGTCCAGCGGCGACGATTTGGCCGGCATCGAACGGATCAGCTTGTGGATCTCGTCGACCGTCGGTGGTGGAATGTCGGCGAACATGGAGCCGCCGTGATGGGCGTCGGACTGTAGTGGATCGTCGGCTGTGTCACCGAGACGTGTTTTGATGACGTCTTTTATTCCGCGTATTTTCTCGATGAAGAACTGGGCGAAACCGTTGCACAGCCGAACGCAGTCGTCGACGGATTGAATCTCGCGAGACTCCGTCATGTGCAAGATATTCCGTATTGCCGACCAGCGTCGACGTGGGTCGGCGGCGGCGGACTGAATTCGGTCGTTGTAGAAACGGCCTCGTGACGCGACGATGGCTTTGTTTGCAACCCGACACGATTTTCTGTAGGACACGTAGTCTTCGGTCTTGTGTGAAGATTGCCAACGTCTCTCCAGCTGTCGTCGTTGTCTCTTGGCTTCGACTGCTTCTGGTGACAGCCACCGGCTGTCTCGTCGAGTTGATACGAATCTCTTCCGTTCATGCAGTGGACAGTGTCGGTCGAGAATGTTGGTGATGACCGCATCGAGCTGATCAGCGAACTCGTCGGCTGTGCTGGCTGGATCGGTGTGAAGTTCGGAGCGCAGTACGTCAGCCTGGAAACTGGCCCAGTCCACATTCTTCAGCGAACGGAACTTGTAGCTGACCAACCGGCGGGTCGGTTTTGCTTTCGTTGACAGTGTCCAGGTAACCAGATCGTGGTCGAACACATGCGACGGCTGAACAGCTACACGCGAGATGCAGCCGGAACCGACTCGACCGACGACCAGGTCGAGCAGGTTGCTGACGTCGGCCGTGCGGCGGGTCGGTGACTCGACGAACTGCCGGAGCCCGTGCGTATCGAACACCGTCTGCAAGTCGGTCGACACGGACGTCGGACTGGCGCCGCCACAGTTGAAATCACCGCATGCCACGAACCGGTCGGTGTCGATGACGTCACCGAACTTGTCGAGCATCTCGGACAGGTCGTCGTAGAACTCGGCTGTGCTGGAAGACGGCGGCCGGTAGATGATGGCGACTGTGATGCCGCTGGCCGAGTTGTCGCGTGTAGGGTTGATCGACAACATCTGGCATTCAAATGATTTGAACTCTACGACGTTTTGTAGGCGGTGACGTTTGACGGTCATTCGGTCACTTCGGTAAATGAAACACAAACCGCCACCCCGAGCGCGCTCCGTCGCGGTTGGTCGAGGCAGATGCAATATATTGTAGCCATTTGGCACGCAATCTTGTTTGATTGCGGCTGGGTCGTCTGGCGCTATTTTGGTCTCACAAACAGCGAGTGCGTCGATTCGGTGGTTGTTGATCAAGTCAATAACCAGTGCGCCTTTCTGGACGACAGAATTCATATTGATGCATGCAATGTTTAATGTGGGCGGGCCTGGATTAATTTGTAAACCTGACATTAGAAGAAGTAATGCCACCAAGGACGCCGACAGCGAGCGGTGTTGTCTTGGACGGTAGAATGCGCCGCATTGTCCCGCCATCAGGTGAGTCGAGTTGGCATTGAACAGGTGGGCAGCCGGCCGGACGTCCAGTAACGTAGGCCTACAGCAATGTAGGTCAACCGAGCCGGGCTGCTGGGTCCAAAGTTCAATCGACCCGCGATCTTTGTAAACTTTCCATGGCTTCAGAAACATGACGAAAACGACGACAAGAAAGCCGGACAACATAACGAATTGTTACCGTCGGATGCAGTGAATGTAGGTACAAACAGCGTAGCAGTCAGTTTGACGTAACGAATGTTAATTACGATGAGAAAATCGAAAATTATACGAGTGAAGTAAACAACGACTACTTCCGTCAGTGATCACGTGACTTATCCCACATCTGGGATTGTTCACCGGTATTTAAAAATTCCGCTTTTAAGCGTTCTGCAGTATTATTCCGATTAAGAATGGGTTCGCACTACGGTGTGCACAATGAAATACTGCACTGTTGTTACTGCTATACCGCTTTGCGGTCGCTAAAACGCAACGCCGATTTACTGCAGCAATATTTACTGTATGCCGTAAAACTGCCTGTTAAACTTCAATCGACGGCTAACACTGCTCGTGTGAAATGCTTGCTCGG
>CAYPTV010000447.1:0-3015 GCA_964413505.1 uncultured Bifidobacteriaceae bacterium
TGTCGCGGTTCACGCCGCGAGTCGGCGGTGGCTCAGCTTTTTTCGTTAGGCATCCTACACTTTATGCCAATTGAACAATTTCAGGGGAATACATTCGTCGCATTCATGGATATTGCCGGCTTCAAGTCCATGATGGGTGACGGCCAGCGCGCACCACTCGCTTTGGACGCCTTTTACAACGCAGGCTATTCAGTTCTCCGTGCCCATCGGACTGATACAGCCCTCGTTGACGGATTTTTTATATCTGATTGCGGAGTGTTGTTTGTCCGGGGCGAGCAAGAGTCAGCCACAGCTCGGTTAGCGTCCATTTGCCAGATTATCCGAGAGATACATCAGCGGACTTTTGAGAGAGCAGTCCAGCTTACTACTTCGCTCGCGTGGGGAGAGTTTTCATACCACGAGCGCATCGAGTTTCCAGGCATCGAAAAGAATCCGATTTACGGTAATGCGTATGTCGCGGCATTTGCTGACAACGAAGGAAGCTCACCGAGACTTTATCCGAGCGAGTGCAGATTGAGGCGAGATGGCTTACCCCAAGATGTCGTAGATTTTTGTATTGCCAGACACGGACAGGTTGCCGAGCGTATGAGAGAGTCATCACGTCATTTTTATTACGAATGGATGAGAGCATGACCCGGATGCCTAACAAGTCGCCGGAGCCAACCGCCGTTGCCGCTTGCCGTTCCGCTATCGCGGTTCACGTCGCGAATCGGCGGTGGCTCAGCTTTTTTCGTTAGGCGGCAATGCTGTTTGGGGCTGGGGAGCTTCGCTCGCTCGCGCTTGTCCAAGACAATCCCCCTTCTTCCGCTCTTATTTTTGAGAATGTCTCTCCCACGCGGTCTAGTCATTCGTCCATGGATCTCGCTCCTCCGCGCGTCATTTGTCCTGGTGGTGCCGGATTTGAAACCAGTTCCGCGAGCGGGGAACGGGGCACGGGGCTGGTTTCAAAGCCGACACGACCTGGCTTCCTTTGGGCTGGCGCAATGTCTTTTGGGTTGACGGAATCTTTGGAGTCAGGCCAGAAGTCGTTGCGCCAGGGGGGATTTGACATTTGACAAGGTGCTGACTTTGGCTGATACTGCCTGCCATGACAAAGAGTTCCACCACTGCCGGCATTGCCGCTCAAGAAAAACGTTCCAAGGGTCTTTTCCGCTTTTTGAATGACTGGCGCGAGTTTTCCCGGATTTCCAAACTCCACGGCGGTCTGGTGCCGGTGTCGGTGGTGCCGACCATTCTGGGCATCACCCGCCAGCGTGTTCACCAACTGGTGGAAGAAGGCACGTTTAGCCATTGGACCTTCTACGGGAAGAAATGGCTGTCGCAGGAGGATGTGGTTTCCTTTGCGAAACTCAAACGTCAAGCGGGGGAAAACCAGTTTAAACCCGGCGCCAAGGAGCTGTGGAAGGCGTCGCATGAGCATGGGAAAGAGTTTGTGAAGGCCCGACAGGGTCGCGGTGGTTCTTAACCATTGTAAAAAGGATATTGACTTATTTCAATATCCGCGCATATTGTCCACATGTCAGACAACATGAATGCGGGACGGTGTGAAGACGGTGAAGCGTTGCTCACCGTAAGGGAGACGGCGGAAAGGCTGCACGTCAGCCAGCGCACGGTGTGGCGAATGATCGCTGACGGGCAGTTGACGGCCTGCCGGTTCCGCCGTTGCACCCGGCTGGTGCTGCCGCAAGTGATGGGCTGTTTGAAAGGCAACGGGAGAATTTCCATATGATAAACACAATTTACAAACCCAGCGGTTCAAGAATCTGGCGGTGGAAATACCGGCAACAACCGAAGGACGGGAAAATCGAGGATGTGTCTCTTGGCACGTCGGACAAGCAGGTGGCCGAGAAACGGCGTGGCGAATGGCTGCGGGAACGGCAATTTGAGCGGGATGGCCTGATTCTGCCCAAGTCGGTGCGGGATGCGGCGCAACGCAATCTGACGGATCATCTGCAAGATTTCCTTGGCGATGGGCGGCGGCTTGGGCTGTCGGAAAAGCATCTGGCAAACCTTGAATTTCGTGTAAACCGGGTGATTTCGGAATGCCATTGGCACACGATCAGGGATGCCAGTGCCGATTCGTTTCAGACCTGGCGGCGGGGGCATCCTGAACTTTCAGCCAAAACGGTGAATGATTATCTGGAAGCGGTGCGCTGCTTTTTCAAGTGGATGATCAAAAGCGGGCGGGGGCAACTGAATCCGCTGGTGTCGGTTGAAAAAGTCAAAACGGAAGGCCGTCAAACGCGAGCACGGCGCTCTTTCACCATTGAGGAAATGAAACGCCTGCTCGCGGTGGCCGGCGAACACAAGGTGGTTTATTTGATGGCGGTGCATACGGGTTTGCGGCGTTCGGAACTGGCCAAGCTCAAGTGGGGGGATTTGCAATTGGACGAGGCGAAACCGTTTGCCTTGGTGCGCGCCTCCACCACTAAGAACAGCAAGGTTGCGCCGATGAGCCTGCATCCCGAACTGGTGACGGTCTTGCGCGAGTTGAAGGGCGAAAGCAAACCCGGCGAAACGGTATTCAAGCGGTTTCCCCGCATTGAACGGTTCAAGCGGGATTTGAAAAAGGCCGGCATCCCTTATCAGGACGCCTTGGGGCGTTTTGCTGATTTCCATTCATTACGCAAAACCCTGGGGACGAATCTTGCGAAAGCGGGGGTGCCGCGCCGGACCGCCATGTCGGTGATGCGTCACAGTGACGGCAACCTGACGGACAAAATTTACACGGATGAAAACCTGCTGGGGGTGGAGACGGTCATTGACGTTTTGCCATCGTTCATCGAAGCACCATCACAAGGAGCCTCACAAGGAGCCTCACAAAAGCCCGTCTTGGGGTGGCATGACATGGCACCGGCTGTCACAATGTCCATCTTGAACAGAGCGATTAAACCCATTGAAAACAAAGGCGAATGTCACGATCTGGCACTGGCTGGCATGGGGTGTCACGGAAGTGATGAATGGTGCGCGTGGCGGGGGTCGAACCCACAACCTTCAGCTTCGGAGGCTGACGCT
>CAYPTV010000448.1:0-3010 GCA_964413505.1 uncultured Bifidobacteriaceae bacterium
TGCGCGCCTGCTCGAACATGTCGCGCACGCGGCTCGCGCCGACGCCGACGAACATCTCCACAAAGTCCGAACCGCTGATGCTGAAAAAAGAAGCGTCTGCTTCGCCGGCAATCGCCTTCGCCAAAAGCGTTTTGCCCGTTCCCGGCGCGCCGACCATCAGAACGCCCTTCGGAATCCGTCCGCCGAGCTTTTGAAACTTTTTCGGATCTTTCAAAAAGTCCACGAGTTCGGAGACTTCCTCAATCGCCTCCTCAACTCCGGCCACGTCCTTGAAAGTTGTCTTGTTGCGATCCTTTGCCAGCAGCCGCGCCTTGCTCCGGCCAAAATTCAGAGCGCCCTTGCCCGCCATCTTCAACGGACGCATGAACAAAAACCAGAACAGCACGCCGATGCCCACAAAGAACAAAAGCTGGTAGCCGATTTCAGAAAGCATCGCGTTGGGAAAACTTTCGGAAATTTTGCTCGATGTCAGCAGCTTGTCCTTCATCGTCGGCGTCAAATCCAGCGCCGGCACCACGAAATCTGTCGTGGCCGGCAGGCCGTTAGTTGATTTGACGATCGCGCCGTCCTTGTCCGTCTGGTAAAACTGGCCCACGACGCTGTTCGGGCTGCCGGTCATTGACGGATTATAGACGAGCGTCGCCTGGGCGATCAGGTTCGAGTCAAATTTTTGCAGAAACGCCGCCTCTCCCAGCGTAGTGCCGGTCGGTGTCGTCATATGCTGGCGAACGAACATCAGCGCCGCGATGCTGCCGATGATCACAATCCACGCGACCCATGTGAACGTGGGAACGTTAAATCCGCCCGGCGGCTTTTTCTTGTCGTCTTTCTTTTTGTCGTCTTCGTCAAACATATCAAACGTGATCCTGCATTGATAATTGCGCGCCAAACTATCACGCCATTGCCGCTTTCGCAATCAATCAATTCCGCTACAATCTACACCATGCGAATCGGTGCGCTCAATTTGGAATCCAATTTATTTTTGTCGCCGCTGGCAGGTTACACCAACCTGCCCTTCCGCCTCGTGGTGCGCGAAGTCGGCGGCGTGGGCCTTTGCACCACCGACCTCGTCAACGCCCGCTCGCTCCTCGAAAAAAATCCCAAGGCGTTCAAGCTCATTGAATCTTCGCAGGCCGATTCGCCGCTCGCCGTCCAGCTTTTCGGCTCCGTGCCGGAAGAAATGCGCGACGCCGCCGTTTATCTCGAATCGCTCGGCATCGCGTCCATTGACATCAACATGGGCTGTCCCGTGAAAAAAGTCTGCAAGGTCGGCGGCGGTTCTGCGATGATGACCGAACTCGACAAGACCGCCGCGCTCGTCAAGGGCATGGTCAACGCCGTCAAGATTCCCGTCACCGCCAAAATGCGGCTCGGCTGGGACGACGACAATTTGACCGCGCCCGATCTGGCGCGAACCTTGGAAGATGTCGGAGTCGCCGCGATTTTTGTCCATGGCCGGACGCGCGAACAAGGTTTTGGCGGAACGGTTAACCTCGCTGGTATCCGTAAAGTCGTGGAGGCCGTGAAAGACATTCCCGTCATCGGCAACGGCGACATCATCACGCCGCAGGCCGCGAAGAAGATGTTCGACGAAACCGGCTGTGCCGGCGTGAGCATCGGGCGCGGCGCATTTTACGACCCGTGGATTTTCAAACGGACTCTGGAGTATTTAGGTAGGGCGGGCAGTCCTCTGCCCGCCGTGGGTGTAAACGCAAAGGACGGTGCGCACGGAGTGACGCGCCCTACCTTGCCGCCCGAACCCTCCTTCTCCGAGCGCATCCGCATCATGCGGCGCCATCTGGACTTGATGATTGAAGTGTTTGGCGAGGAACTGGGCTGCCGGATGTTCCGCAAAGTCGCGCCGTGGTATGCCAAGCGGTTTGGCCCGTGCCACGAATTCAACAAACGCGTCGTGCAGATTTCCACGCGCGCGGAATTCCACGACGTTCTGGAAAATTACCTCCGCTGGCGCCGGCAATTTCTCGACGAGCACGGCGAATTGCTTCCCCGATTTCAACAGCCGCCGATGGTTGCGTCCTTCATGCGCGAACCGGCCTCAACTCAACGCGAACAAATTCCCGTGCCGAAAGGGCCGGTGGAAGTTTGGTAAAAATCACCGTCCCTTTTTAATCCATTGAAGCTCTGATTCACCAACATATTTCGCTAAAGAGGCATCCCATTCTTTTTCAATTCGTTCTTTAACTTTTGCGGAAGTTGGCCTCCACTCTTTGAGTGGAATCGGGTCAATTTCATAATCTGTTCGATGAATCTGCATTACAAATGGTTCTACCTTTTTCCATTCCGCTAGTGCGAGAGGTTTAATCATTTCGTCACGTTTAGAATCAAGCATCTTACAGCCAAAATAAACGCGAAGAACTAAATCTGTGGGCAAATCAAGATACCATTGCTTCTTCACGGTTCCATCATTCCACAGACGTTCGCCGGGTTGCAAATTTGTAACCGCCTTAATCAATCTATATTCCTCTTCATTTTTCCATTCTTCACCTTTCAACATGGCAACTTTTTCAAATCCTAAATCATAAGCTGGACGTTGTGGTGGATAATCTACTTTTCCAAACAACTCAAATTTGCCGTCAACTTGAAATAGTTTATGGCTCGGATCAAACTCAACAACGAAACCACTATGGCCTTTTGTATAATGTCCCCACATGGATAAATTTTTAAGACCTTGAGGATTTGCAACAAAACAGATTACTCCAAACAATTCACTCCACCTTTTCTTAAATACCTCCGGCCCGCAGTCTATGTATTCTTTGTTAAGCTCGACGGTTTCTTCTTTGTATCGTCGTAAGAATTCAAGCCAACCAACATTTTGGGAAGATTTTAGAAATGCGAATTCCTTTTTTGCAGCTTCGGTAATTCTAGTTTGAACAAGCTTTTCAAAATTCGGCATCAATTCAAAAGGGTCATTAAAGTTCGTGAATGATGAAAACCAAAGCTTCTTTGAAGAAAATAAATCAGACGCTTCTGGCGGAAAGAAACGAAACAA
>CAYPTV010000449.1:0-2999 GCA_964413505.1 uncultured Bifidobacteriaceae bacterium
CCATGGGCTACGTCCGCAAAAGCGACCGTTCCACCGGCAAAACGAACAAGACAAAACCCGCGCCGGTCAAAGCGTAAAGCGGCAGAACGAATCCCCCTCATCCGGCCTTCGGCCACCTTCTCCCCCAAGGGGGAGAAGGCAGGGATGAGGGGGCGCTCGCAGTCAGCGGGTCGTTCAAATTCAAGTTTTATACAAAGCAAAACAGAAGTTGTTTATTTTCAGAACACCTACGGTTATGCTCTGCGGCGTGGCCAAACGGATTTTAGCAATTTTAATTTTTGCCGCAATCGCCGCGCGTCACGCCTCCGCGCAACTCACGCTGGCCGACGTGCAAACGGTCATCGCGCAGTCCGTCACCCGCGCGACCGCGCTTACCGGCTCGCCGCTCAAAACCAACGCAGTCATCGCCGTGACCGACCGTGAGGGCTGGGTGCTCGGCGTCTGGGCGCTCAACAACAGTTCCAGTTCCGCCGACCCGCTCGTGGCCGACGCCATCGCCAAGGCCGGGGCAGCCGCGTTTTTGAGCAGCGGACAAAATGCCTTCAGTTCGCGCACCGCCGGCGACATCGTGCAGCAGCATTTCCCGCCGGGAATTGCCAACACGCCGCCCGGCCCGCTCGTGGGCGTGAATTTCTCGCAGCTCGCCTTTTCCGACATCAACAAATTGAAGGCGCCCGGCAGCGTCATCAGCTACGGCAGTTCGCCCGGACTCACGCTGGTCTCTCCGCCGCTGCCAATCACTGGCGGACTCGCGGGAACGCCCGGCGGATTGCCGCTTTACAAAAACGGCCAGTTCGTCGGCGGCATCGGCGTCGCGGGCGACGGCTTGCAGCCGACAGACATCACGCCCGCCGTTATCGCCGGCGCGGATGCCAATGAAGATGTCGCGCTCGCGGGACAAACCGGATTTCAACCAGCGTCCGCGATATCCGCCTCGCAGGTTTTGGTGAACGGCATCCGGCTCGAATACACCGAAAGTTCCACCAGCCTTGGCGCGGTGATCCCGTTTGCAAGTTTGCCGGGGAAAAATATTCTGCCGTTCGCGTTGCAAGCTTCGCCCGCGCCGTTCACGTATCCGGCCATGAACCTCGGCGGCGATTCTGGCCAGTTGCGCCAGCCAATCATCGCCGACTCGTCGGCGGTAGCTTTGCCGGGCGGTGTTGCGAGGCTTACCGCGCAGGAAGTGACAAGCATCATCTCCGCCGCCGCGAATCGCGCCCGCACCACGCGCGGTGCCATCCGCCTGCCGCGCGGCAGTGCGGCGCAGGTGTTCATCACTGTCGTCAATAATCCAAACGCCAACGGCGTGGCACCGGTCGTCCTAGGGACATTTTGCACCTCGCCGGACGCGACGCTGTTCAGCTGGGACGTGGCCGTGCAGAAGGCGCGCACGGCGGTTTTCTTCTCCGCAGCGAACGGCATTTTTTCGGGAACGCCGACAGGAACTTCTTACGGTGTGAACGCCGCCTTTTCCGCGCGCACCGTCGGATTTCTCTCGCAAAGTTTGTATCCGCCCGGCATCAGCGGCACGCAGCCGGGCATTTTTTTCGGGTTGCAGGAAAGATTTTCCATCATCACGCCGACTTCCGTGCAGGCGAACAATCCCGTGAGCGGCGCGGTGTTCACGACCTCGACCAGCGCGGATCCCAATCTGCCGAACGGCATCACTATTTTCCCCGGCGGCTTTCCGCTCTACCGCAACGGCGTGCTCATCGGCGCCATCGGCGTGAGCGGCGACGGCGTGGATCAGGACGACCTCGTTTCCGCAAGCGGCGCGTCCGTGTTTCTCCCGCCCGTGCCCATCCGCGCCGACGAAACGCAATACCGCAACGCACGGCTGCCGTTCGCCAAATTCCCGCGCAATCCGGCGATGTGAGACGCCACACTGCTTAAGAACTGCACCAGCAACGAGGGTTCGATTCCCTTCACCCATTCCAATTTAAATTTTGAGCAATGAAATCAAGGCCGAAACCGGTTCCGGTATTTTTCAAAAGCCGAAATGAGAATAAAAGTGAGGATGCCGGCATTCTCATATGCGGATTGCTGGTGCGGTGTCGAATGGTGACGTGAAACCTCACGCGACGGTCAGGAGTTCGGGCATCAAGTTGTGCAAATTCTGTGCAAACTATTTGAGGATGCCCTGTTTTAGAAAAAAAATGGTGCGCATAGCAGGACTTGAACCTGCACACCTTGCGGCACTACCACCTCAAAGTAGCGTGTCTGCCAATTCCACCATATGCGCAACCGCACAAATCTAAAGGAGATTTTGAAAAGAGTGAAGCTAAAAATGGGTCTGTTCCAACCGCTGTTCTAACCGGAACGCAAAAACGCACATCAAAAAAGCGATGTCAGAGAGCAGGACGGTGTTTGTTTCGTTTCAAGAAAGCAGGAATTTATTACGGGGCTTTCAAGGATTCAGGAAAGACAAGGGTGGAGAAACCTGGGCACGGATGATCTGATTCTCGCGCGTCAATTATTGTTTCATAAAATTTATCAACGTGAGAAAGCCGAGGACATGGCGCAATGGCGGGACGCGGTGCAATTCACAAAGGTTAAAAATATCCAATTAATTTAACTTTTTGTCTATTGCGTTTCCGCTACAGGTGGCTTTCATTGAATGTAATGCTCTCCAACAAACTGACGCAAGGATGGTTTTGGGGCTTTTCCATATTTGAGGCAATAATGCCTTCGAGTTTTTATTCATTGGCCGACACGACAGATTTAATTGTCGCGAAAATAATTGCTGGCATCGGTATCGTGTCCTGTGCGGGATTGGCTATCATGCCACTTCCGACCCAAGCACAATCGCTTCAGCAGTCCATGATTTGGTCGCCCTCGTCTCCGGCAGGCACGCAAGTCTATCGGGCATTTCGTAAAAGTTTTGCGTTGGCAACAAAACCGCCGCAAGCCTCGCTGCAAATATTTGCGGACTCGCGTTTCATTGTTTGGGTCAATGGCCAGTATGTGCTGCGTGGACCATGCCGGTTTGACTGGCACGC
>CAYPTV010000450.1:0-2996 GCA_964413505.1 uncultured Bifidobacteriaceae bacterium
GATGTCCTCGGTGCCGAATTTCTGCCGGTGCTCGACGAGCTGGTTGCGGATCATATCCGCGATGGCCAACGAGCGGTTGTCATAGCCCTTCTCGCGCGACATCGCATCCAGTTGCCGCAGGAGCGACGGCGGCAGGGACATGCTGAAACGGCTGACGGTTTCTTTTTTCATGATGAACGGAATTTAGGCAAAAATCACGGACTGTCAAAGCCGCAATCGTTTTTTGGGCCGCGCCATGATGCGGCTGTTGTGCCTCGAAGGTCTTGATTTCATCACTTGCCAGAATAGAATCCATAAATGAGAATCATACTCTTGTTTTGTTCAAATGAGGACTGAACCAACGACCAAACTGGCTGCTTCCGTTTTCACGGAGGCCGGAGCGTGGCGCGGCGTGGGCGGCGGCTGGCAGCCGTTGTTCGGCGGCTTTCGTGGTGTGGGCTACAGCATCGAGTGGCACGATTTCTTTGCGAAGCGGGAGTTTGATTGGGCGGCGAGTTTTCATCCTGATTGCCTCGAATTGTGCCTGAATCTCGACGGACATGGCTTTGTGGAGGGGCGCGGCGACCGGGCGGAATTCGCGCCTAACACCGCCGGCTTTTATCATCGCAAGGACGAACCGCTGACAGCAAGGCGTTCGGCCAACGAACAGCATCAATTCCTCACCGTGGAGTTTTCTTGTCCGTTTTTGGCAAAGCATCTGGCCGGGGTGGAAGCCACGCTGCATCCCATTGCCTGTGCCGCGATAAAGAATTGTCCGTGCAAGCACGTCACCGGTGCCACCGTCCGGCTGTCAGCCAGCCAGCAGCAGATCATCAGCGCGTTGCGGCAGCCGCCGGTCTATGCCGCCGCGCAGCCGCTCTGGTATCAATGCAAGGCCCTCGAACTGGCCGTTACTTTTCTGCTGCAACCGCCGCCGGAGAACGAGTTGTTTTGCACGCGCCAGCAACGTCTCGCGCAGGAACGTGTGGAACAAGTCAGCTTTTTGTTGCAACAAAACCTCGCCAGTCCGCCATCGCTGGAGGAACTGGGAAAGAAAATCGGTTGCAGCCATTTCTATTTGAGCCGCATTTTTTCCGCGCAGACGGGCAAAACCATCACGCAATACCTGCGCCAGTTGCGCATGGAGCGGGCGGCGGAATTATTGAAGTCGCGCGAATACAACGTCACCGAGGTTTCGCTCGAAGTCGGCTACAACAGCTTGAGCCATTTCAGCGCCGCTTTTCACGAGACGTTCGGCTGTTGTCCGGGCCTGTATCCCCTCAAGACGCCCACGCAAAAGAACCGTTAGCCGCCGCAAGCCGCCGACAATCTTTCGCAAACCGCCGGAAGCTGGCGAAAGGGTTTTCTGCGAGAGTCCGGTCTATGAAAGAGAGACGCGGATTCACCCTCATCGAACTTTTGGTTGTGATTGCCATCATCGCCATCCTTGCGGCCATGCTTTTGCCCGCGCTGGCCAAGGCCAGGGAAAAGGCCAACCGCATAGCTTGCCTCAGCAACCTCCGGCAGTGGGGACTCGCGCTCAATATGTATTTGGATGACAACAGTCAAATCTTCCCCGATTTCAGTATCGCCAATAACACGCCCGGCGCCCCCGGCGGTTACGACCAGGACAATATCCATTGGACTGACCTCGCCATTTTTGCCGCTGGGGGCTACGGAAACGGCGCCTGGTTCAACGCCCTGCCGCCCTATGTCTCCCAAGACGCGCTTTGGCAATACGCGGCCAACCCCACCAATTTCGTGAACGGCCGTAGTATTTTCAATTGTCCTACCGCCACTTTCCTTCCCACCGAAGTGGATCCTCTGAATCGCGTGGCATTCAGTTATGGCATCAACTTCAAAGGCGCCAACGGCTTGGTCCCCGCCAGTTCTCCCTTCAAGGCTACGGCGGTATTACATCCCTCGGCGTTCGTCTTTTTCTCGGATGTGCGGGCCAATTCCGGTGAAACCCCGTTTTTCGGCGCGAATCCCCTTAACGACCTGGGCGCACCGCGCGGCTCGCTCAACCATCTCTCCTCGCGCCACGCCTCTGGAGTAAATCTGACTTTTCTCGACGGCCACGCCGCTTACTACAAATACAACTATCTGGCCTTCCAGAAAGGCGCCAAGATCGGCGATCCCGGCAACCCGGACATCAATTGGTCTTACGACGGCACGCCTTCGCAATAAAAATCCAAGGTTCCGCACGAGGCAGGCCAGCATTATTCGCCTCCTGTTATTTAGCTAAAAGTTGCCAGGTTATTTTCCGGTGTCTGGCGGCGAAATCTTTTCGATCACAAACAGTTCCTTTTCGGGAAGCTCGCCGCATTCGCGGGCGAGCGATTCGAGTTGATCGTCCGGCGTGGTGCGGATTTTTTCCAGATATTTCTGGTTCGGTTTCAGCAGCAACACCGGGCCGGTGCCGTCCTTGCGCCGGACGCTTATATGCACGTCGGCCATGACCATGACTTCACCCAGCCGTATATCCAACCGGCCAATGCTGTTGCCGGTGCCGACTACCAATCCGTCGGCGATGCAGGAATAAGGTGTTTGAAGCGGAATATAGCAGATGATGTCCAGTTCATGCTGTCCCCACGTCGCGCCGAGTTCGCGCAGCGCCGCCTTGCCCATGCGCCAGCCGAGAACATTCCACGGACCGACATGGCCGTGCGCCTGCTTGATTTCGTTCCACCAGTTGGTCGGTTCCTGCGCCTGGTTCCAGATATTTGAACCGGCGGCGGAAATTTCGTCGTCATGCGCAAACGCCTTTCCAGAGGTTAATAAGGCAATGACTGTCAATACGATGAGCATTTGTTTTTTCATGGAATGATTTTACTCGTTGTTATTGGCTGCTGAATTGATTTCCGTTGCGGTCGGCAAAGCGGACGATGACGCCGCCGGCACCGGTGCGGCGATACCAACTGTCGCTGGTCAGCGGCGCGTAGGTGTTCTGGCTTCGGGCGCTGTTCGGCTGCGGTCCCAGGCTCCAAATTGCCCAGCGCACGGGGCTGGCTTTG
>CAYPTV010000451.1:0-2986 GCA_964413505.1 uncultured Bifidobacteriaceae bacterium
CGCAACTTCTTGATTCCGATAGTGTGAGTTTGAACTCGCCACGAGTTCGTCTGCCTCAAACCTCATGTCTTCGCCTCAACTTTCAAATTATCTGGTGTCCAACCGAAAACGCCTGGCTCTTTCACAAAAGGAGGTGGCATTTCTCTTGGGCAACAAAGGCGGGGCCAAGGTGTCCCGCTATGAACGGTTTGACCGCGAACCAAGTCTGGAAACTGCACTGGCGTTGGAGGTTATTTTTCAGAGGTCGCCCAGTGAACTGTTTAGCGGTCTGTATCAAAAGGTCGAACAGGAGGTCATTGAACGCGCCAAAACGCTCGCCAGCCGGACAGGTCAAGGAAATCCAAAACGCCAGATATTTACAAACATTGCCAATAGATCGCTCAACTGACCATGAACACAATAGATTCAAAACAATTCCGTGTTTTAGCCATTGCGCCCGTCACCAGAGGCTTCGGCTTTGCCGTGCTTGAAGGACAGGACACGCTCGTCAATTGGGGTGTGAAGGTTGTGAGTGGGAAAGGGAACAAGAACGCCAAGCTCCTTCCGAAAGTGGAAGAATTGATCGCCCACTACCAGCCAGATGTGCTGGTTATGGAAGATGCGTCGGCCAAAGGCTCGCTGCGGCGTTCACGGATACAAAGACTCGTCCCGCAAATCATCAAGGTGGCGAAAGCCAGCAAAGCGAACGTCAAATTATTTTCGCGTGAGCAGGTGATGAAGCTTCTTGTTCCCGATGGTCAGGGGACAAAGCACGACCTGGCTGAAATTGTGGCCGGAGAATTTCCGGAGCAATTGGGTTCCAAGTTACCGCCAAAGCGCACGGCGGCAATGAGGGAAAATTATCAGATGGGCATCTTTGACGCGGTGGGACTGGTTATGGTCGTTCGGTTGAAACAGGCAATGTTGTATCTGCCATCCACTAATCCCCCCGCGACATCATCTATCTTCCAGTAGGAGAATTGGTGCCGGTGTCCGCCTTGCGATGGTAGATTTGAAAAGTTTCGGCGTATTCAAGATTGGGTCTGCCCGGCAGCCAGCGGACGGCCTTGATCTTGTCCGTGGCGTCAATGACCTTGACAAGTTCGTAGTATTTCCGCAGGCCGCTGGCATTAACATAAATGCCTTCCAGCCCTTCAAAAGGGCGCAACACAACCCAGTCGGGCTTGAGTTCGAGATAGACGAGATTTTCTTTGCCCGGCCCTAGGCGTTTGCGGGCTTCGACCATCTCCTTGGAGGCAAGTCCCGGATAATCCAGCATCTTCAGGCCTGAATAATAACCGATATAGCCGAGCGGTTCCAACATCACGGTATCGTGCGGTGTCCGGGCATGGTCGTGCAGCCAGAGGCCGGTGGGGCGGCGCACGCCGTTCTCGATGATCTGTTGCTGCACCTGCAATTGCCTCGCGACACAGACCGTCACCGCCGCCTGGCCGATGATGAGTGCGACGGCAGATATGCGCATCACTTTCGGAAGATGACAAAACCAGCCACCAGTCCAGCGCGGTTGCGGCAGCTTCGGCAGCAAACAAAGCAACTGGTCGAAGAAAAGTCCGGTGGTCAAATAACCGAACACCTCCACCGTCGGCAGATACCACGGCGGAAAATATTTCAAAATAACAGTCAAATAAAAGTTACCCAGAAAGAAGACGAGCGAGAACAGTTTTGTTTGCGGGCGCAATCCTGGAATCAACCACGCATAAGTCGCCAGCAATCCCAGCAAAGCGTTGGCAACGACGAGGAAATCAGGCCATTCGCGTGGAACTGAATATTCCGGCAGGAAAATGACCTGCAGGCTCGAATTAGATAAAGGATATGTCAGCAGGCCGGTGATGAAATCTGCCGGCAGGAGATGCGGTTTGTTCGCCGCCTTGGCGATGATGGTGTGAGGAATGGGCGAGCCATAATACCACCAAGCCCACAAGAACCATCCAACATACAAAGCGGCGCAGATCAATCCGGCTCCGAAAAGCAATTTACTCCACGCAACCGGCGATTTGCCGGATTTCCTGTCGGAAAGAAAAAGCAGCGCGCCCACACTGAGGATCGCGATATAGACGCAACTGTCCGGGCGCGTCCACATCAAGCCCGCCCAGCCAACGCCGATGCGCCACATCTGTCGCGACCCGGCCACGACCAGGCCGTGAAGCGTCAGCGCCAGAAAAAAAATCAGCAGCCCTGTCTCCATGCCGTTGATGCTGAAGTCCACGATTTTTGCATCCAGTCCGATCAACGCCACCGTGAACCAGCAGGAAACGCGGCGCAGTTGCAAAAATTGCATCATCTGAAAAAGAAGGACGATGCCACCAGCCAGCGCCGCGAGGCTGATCAAGCGGAACAGCCAGAGGACCAGTTCGTCGGATTGATTGCCGGTCAGCCAGCTCAATCCCGCAGGCAGCAGAGTGCCTAGAGGTGAAGTGAACGTGTGAAGCCGCTCGCCTGGGGTGTAGACGAGGCCGTTGCCGGTGGCCAGATTGCGGCTGGCGCGAAAGGTGATCCAGTAATCCTCCCAAATGTGCCCGGTGAATGTTGCAAACAAAAGGCCGACCAGCAGCACAATCCCCGCAACCACCCATTCCGTCCTGATTGCCGCATGTTTCATGAAGGCCGGAGAATAAATGGCATGATAATCCAGTCAAGTTCGATCTCGCGGAAATTATAAAGCCATAATGAAGATTCGGCAGTTCGATGGCGCTCCGATATTGCCGGGTTGATCAGGCCCACAACCATGGCAGCATACACAATGCCACGGATTTCGACGGCGGATTTCTTGAAAAAACGCAGTTTGTCCGCTCAATCCGGGTTCAAACTCGGCAAATTTTGCCAGGCACCCTCCATCTCACGTTTATTATGACCCATTTCAAATCTTATATGACTCATCTCGCGTTTATTTTGAAGCATCTCAAAGATATTTTGACCTATTTGTTAAGGAGGCGCTGATTAAAGCGAAGTTATGAAATTTCGAGGTTGGCTGATGGCCGGTGATTCT
>CAYPTV010000452.1:0-2982 GCA_964413505.1 uncultured Bifidobacteriaceae bacterium
TTTCGTTCAATTCCGTTCCCGATGGCGGCACGACAGTGGTGTTGCTCGGCCTCGGTCTCTTGAGCCTCGGCCTGTTTCACAAGAAAATGTTGATCGCCTGATCCGCAGAACATTGGAACTTCATCAAGGGCAGGGAAAAATCCCTGCCCTTGCTTTGAACCGAAATGGCGAAATGATTTTGCGCCATCATTTTTGAAGGATTAAACCCGGCATCCAATCCATGAAAACACTTCTTGATAATCCTTCCGAAAAAGCCTCCGCCCCGCCAATGCAAAATCAAGCGAATCCACCTCATCGCATTCTTCTGGTGGATGACGAACTCCACGCGCGCGAACTCCACGCCGCAGCTTTGATCCGCTCCGGCTACGACGTCAACACCGCCAAGGACGGTGCCGACGCATGGAACGCCCTCAATCTTGTGAGTTACGATTTGTTGATCACCGACAACAGAATGCCGAGGGTGACGGGAATGGAATTGATAAAGAAATTGCGTTCCGAAGACATGATGCTGCCGGTCATCCTGGCGTCGGGAACCGTGCCGGAGGAGGAATTGAAACGTCATCCGTGGCTGCTGCTGGACGCCACGTTGACAAAACCATTTACCACCGGGCAGTTATTGGAGGTGGTGAAACAAGTCCTGCGCTCGGCGGACAACGCCCGCGTTCGCGTCGAGAAAGATTTTCCAGTTATTTTGAAAGCCATGAGCGAAATTGAACCGTCACTGTTCGGAATCCTGCCACCTTCAGATAACTTCCGGACAGAATGATTAACATGGCGGCAATTCTTGTTCTGTTGGCTGCCCGAAACACCGGGCGGCGAATTTGGATTGGAGTTGTCGTTGCATCTGCCGTTTTGCTGAACCATAACGCCATGGCAAATCCAGATGTCGTGGATCTTGGGACAGCTTCGGATTTTGCTGTTAGTGGTGACACTCTGTTTCTGCTCGGTATCGGAATGGCACTCCTAATTGCATTCAGGCTTTTTCTGCTCCGCAAACATCCGGTTTCCAGATCATTTTAGAACCATGATAACAATATCCAAAGTCATCCTGGGGAGTTTTAATGAAATGATCGCGCATTGGATTCACATGATGCCGGGCAGCACCGGCACGATGGCCATAATGGCGGCCGTATTGCTCACAGTGCTTTTGATTGGAAGAATCCAGAATATATTGGCAGACATGTTTTACGGCTTCATTGACTCTTCCGATGACTGCCAATGGGACGACGCCACACAAATCAACAAAGCCGGACGGTTATATCGGAGCAGAAAATACCGCCGGTCCTGGCGTCTATGCAACCGGATCATCGCATCAAACAGTTGTTTTGCATCAACTGCGGCGACCCTGGTCTATTGGATTGAAAATCCCGTCAGGCTGAAATTTTTCAATCCACCCCGCACGACGATCATACTTAAAGGGAAGTATTCGATTTGACCGGCCCCGTAAATGGCCGGTGGCGGGTCTGCGTCCACCCGCCGTGTTCGCGCCCGTCGCGGCAGGCGGTGGTTGGACTTCCCTTTCAAGCGCCGCGTCCGTTCTATTTTATATCCAGCGCGACGTTGATCTGGCCGATGGCATTGTTGACATGTTTGAGGGCTTTGGCGGGAAGTCCGGCGGTTTGCTGGAGCAGTCCCCTGGCGGCCCTTAACTGTGCGTCGGAAGTGCCTTGTGGTTCATGTCCCTTGCCCTTGCCGCTGACTTTAGCACCGATTTCACCAAGAGCAGCCTCGATTTGTTTCATGGCCATGACGCGATGTCCTTTGTAATCATGGTCGGCTTTGGCAAGGGTCGCGTAGGCGTCATCCAACAGGGTGAAGTTGCCGGTGGATTGCGCCTGCCCGCGGGTCACAAGGCCCAATGCCAGAAGAATGGTGGCGAGCAGCATTGAACAACGGCGGAAAAGATTGTTGGTCATGGCTGTAACTGTGTCCTCCGGGCGTGATTTGTCAAGTGGCAACGGGCGGTAAAAGCGCCGCAAACACAACCACCACTCGGCACGCAGAAATCCGATGAAGGCGAAATTCTCCAAGGCACAAAGGAAATTCAGTTCCTGGTGTCTTCGTGTCTTGATGGTTGGATTTCTCTGATTACAGATTACAGTTTCTAAATTTCAGATTTGCAATCCCCGGTCCTTGCGGACGGCCATCATGCTGACGGTCGCATCTTGAGACGATTTCATATTTTGCGTGACGACAATTTGAAAGCCGTGCATGATTCATCAGCATTTCAGGCATCCATGAATTGATCATGAAAAAAAACTTGAGTTGTTTTCTGGCCGGTTGTCTCGCGGCCGGTCTTTCCGTAGCGCAGGCGCAGGTGGACTGGAGCAAACTTCCGCCGGCATCCACAAATGTCAATGTGACGTTTACCAATGACATACTGCCCATTTTCAAGGCCTCGTGCATCCGGTGCCATGGCGAGCAGCGTCCGCGTGCCCAGCTTAATCTGACCACGCTGGATGGCGTGTTGAGCGGAACCGGAGACGGTCCGGTGTTGAAGGTGGGCGACAGCAAGGACAGCCTGTTGGTGAAGGCCGTTTCGCAGCTTGATCCCAAGAGCGCCATGCCGCCCAAGCCTCGGGCACGTCGCAACACGCAGGGTGGACCCGGCGGGGGATCTGGCACCAACGCCCCCAACATGCAACCACTTCCCGAAGGCGGCCCGGTATCCGGTGGTCTTCAGGCAGGTTCGTCCAACACCAACCAGCCGCCGATGCGCCGGATGGGTCCGCCCACCAAACCGTTGACGGCCGAGCAGGTTGGTTTGGTCCGGGCTTGGATTGATCAGGGCGCAAAATAAATCTCCCGGTGAAATGATCCGTCACCGTGGTGACGGGACAGTTAGGCCAACGCTTTTTCCCAACTTGTCGGGGCAAGACGGAAACGCACGATCCCGGTCAGGCTAATTTGAGTTCGCGAAGCGTCGTTCCGACCGCGCTCAAGTTTTCCGGCCGCATCGCCGCGTGGCTCGTGGAGATGACC
>CAYPTV010000453.1:0-2974 GCA_964413505.1 uncultured Bifidobacteriaceae bacterium
TTTATCCGAAGGACGACACGCCGGGCTGCACGAAGGAAGCCTGCGCGTTCCGCGATCATTTTGCCGACTTCAAAAAGGCCGGCGCGGTCGTGCTCGGCGTCAGCCCCGATTCCGTGAAGTCGCACGACAAGTTCGTGGCGAAATTCAAGCTTCCGTTCACGCTGCTGGCCGACGAGGACAAGAAAATCGTCGAGGCTTACGGCGTGTGGGGCGAGAAAAGTTTCATGGGCAGGAAATATCTGGGAGTCTATCGCTTGACGTTCCTCATCGGGCCGGACGGGAAGATCAAAAAAATCTGGCCGCAGGTGAGGCCGGAGGAACATGCGGCGGAAGTGCTGGCGGCGTTGAAATAAATTTCCATGACCGAAATTTTTGTCATCGGCCACCGCAACCCGGACACCGACGCCATCTGCTCGGCCATCGGCTACGCTGAGTTCAAGCGCCGCACGGGCATGCCCGAGGCCGTGGCCGCGCGCTGCGGCGATACGAACGAGCGGATTGATTTTGTGCTGAACACGTTCGGCGTGCCGTCGCCGCGATTCATCGCCGATGTTTCGCCCAAGGTGCGCGACGTGATGCAGCCGGAAGTTTTGAGCGTGACGCCGGACGCAACCGCCGCCGAGGCGCTCGGCCTGATGGACGAGCACGACATCCGCGTGCTGCCGGTGCTGGACTTGAAAGGAAAATGCCGCGGCCTGCTCTCGCTTTTCAAATTGAGCAAATTTCTTTTCCCGGCGGCGAACCGGCTGGTTGATTCGCGCCGCGTCCTGTCGTCGCTGGACAATCTGGCGAAAACGCTCGGCGGCAAACTGTTGACCGGCCACGAAACGGAGCGCGAGGAAGATTTGATTTTGATGATCGGCGCGATGAAGCTGGAATCGTTTGCGGAACGGTTGAAACGTTACCAGCCGGAAAAACTTGTCGTGGTCGTCGGCGACCGCGTGGACATCCAGCATCTGGCGATCAACGCAGGCGTGCGGGTGTTGATCGTGACCGGTGGAATGGCGGTCGAGCCGCACATCCTTGAAGCATCCGAACGAAACCGCGTGAGCCTCATTGCTTCGCCGCACGATTCTTCCACGACGGCGTCGCTGTGCCGCTCGGCGGTCGCCATCCGGCACATGCTGAACGTGGAATTTCTTTCCTTCCGCGAAGATGCGTCGCTCAACGCCGTGAAAGCCGAGGCCGCGTCGTCGGGCTTCGCCGCGTTTCCCGTGGTGGATGAAGACGGACGCACGGTCGGCGTGCTGTCGAAGGCGGATTTTCTGAAGCCGGTCGAGCGCAAATTGATTCTCGTGGATCACAACGAGCTGTCGCAGGCGGTCGTGGGCGCGGACGAAGTGGAAATCCTTGAAATCATTGACCATCACCGGCTCGGCTCGCTGACGACGCAGCAGCCGATTCTGTTTCGCAACGAACCCGTCGGCTCGACGAGCACGATCGTCGCCGACTGTTTTTTTCGCGAGAACGTGGAATTGCCGAAACCCATCGCAGGCTTGCTGCTGGCCGGACTGGTTTCCGACACGCTCAACCTGACTTCGCCCACCACGACGGCGCACGACAAGGAAGTTCTTGCGCGTCTGGAAAAAATAGCCGAAATAAACGCACGTGAATTCACCGAAAAACTGTTCGCGTCCGGCTCGCTGCTCACGCTCAAGCCCGCGCCGCAGGCTGTCACCACCGATTGCAAGGAGTATCGTGAAGGCAACACGACGTTCAGCGTGGCGCAGATCGAGGAGGTCAGCTTCTACCAGTTTTGGAAGCGCAGCGCAGAGCTGCTTGCCGCGCTGGAAGATTACCGGCGCGGACGGAATTATTTTTTCTCCGCGCTTCTGGTGACGAATGTGACCACGCAGCAATCGCTGATGCTCGTCGTCGGGAAGAAGGAGTTCATTGCCAAGATTGACTACCCCGAACTGGAACCGGGCGTGTTTGAATTGCGCGACGTGGTTTCGCGCAAAAAACAACTGCTGCCCTACCTCACACATTGTTTGCAGCGGGTAAAGACGGGAAATTAAATTCTAGAATGGCGACCCTACCGGGAATCGAACCCGGGCTACCTCCGTGAAAGGGAGGTGTCCTAACCGCTAGACCATAGGGTCGCAAAAGGTCGGCAAATATAAACAACGATTCCCTCCTGTCACGCAAATTCCAAATTCACATTTGCCTCGACCCGCGTTTTGAAATACGCTGGTAGCCGATTTCGCATGAAAATTTTCATTGATGGCAAATATCTCGACGAGCGCGACGCAAAAATCTCCGTGTTCGACCACGGATTGCTTTATGGCGACGGCATTTTTGAAGGCATCCGCGCCTACAATGGCCGCGTGTTCAAGTTGAAGGAGCACATTGACCGGCTGTTTTATTCCGCCAAGGCGATTTTGCTGGAACTGCCGATGTCGCACGCCGAATTGATGAAGGCGACGGTCGAGACTTGCCGGAAAAATAAATTGCGCGACGGCTACATCCGCCTCGTCGTGACGCGCGGCGTGGGAACGCTTGGTTTGAACCCGCGCACTTGCAAAAAGCCGTCCGTCATCATCATCGCGGACAAGATTCAACTTTATCCGCCAGAATTTTACGCGAAAGGCCTGACCATCATCACCGTGCCGACGACGCGCAACCTGCACAGCGCTCTCAACCCGGCCATCAAGTCGCTGAATTATCTCAACAACATCCTCGCGAAGATCGAGGCGAACAACGCCGGCGTGGAGGAGGCGGTGATGTTGAACGCGGAAGGTTTCGTGGCCGAATGCACCGGTGACAATCTGTTCATCGTGAAGAACCGCGCGCTGTTCACGCCGCCGCTCTCGGCGGGCGCGCTTTACGGCATCACGCGGCAGACGGTGATTGAGCTGGCGGAGGAGGCCGGACTGAAGGTGTCCGAGCCGAACTTGACGCGCTACGATTTGTTCAACGCGGACGAATGTTTCCTGACCGGCACGGGCGCGGAACTGATTCCGGTGGTGAAGAT
>CAYPTV010000454.1:0-2948 GCA_964413505.1 uncultured Bifidobacteriaceae bacterium
CACGCACACGGCGCAGACGTGGTTGCGCTCGGCGAACAAAAGCTCCAGCGTCATGCGGCGGTATTTCCGCAGCCGCTCGCTGTCGGTTTTCACGTCCATGCCTTCGCTGATTTTTGTCGTGCAGGCGGGCAGCAATTTGGCGATACCGGTGACTTCCACGAGGCACAATCGGCACGCACCCACGTCATAAACGCCGTCGAGATGGCACAGCGTGGGGATATTGATGCTGGCGTCGGTGGCGACTTCCAGAATTGTCGCGCCTTCCCCGGCGCTGACCTGTTTTCCGTCAATGGTTAAAGTTTTGGCGGCCATAAAATCAGGATGCTTTTGAAAGTCCGGTTTTCTTCGCCTCGCCGTTGTTGCGCGGGCCAAATTCGTCCGGCTGCAATAATTCTTCGTATTCGTTTCGGAAAAACCGCAGCGTGCTCAACGTCGGATTCGGCGCGGTCTGGCCGAGTCCGCACAAGCTTGTGTTTTTCACCATGTCGCAAAGCTCCTCGAGTTTGGCGAGGTCGCGGGCGGTGGCCTTGCGGTTCAAAATTTTTTCAAGCAAATGCAGCATCTGCACCGTGCCGGCCCGGCAGGGGATGCACTTGCCGCAGGATTCGTCCACGCAGAACTCCATGAAATAACGAGCCACGTCCACCATCTTGGTGGAATCATCCATGACGATCATGCCGCCCGAACCCATGATGGAACCGAGCTTGCCGAGCGATTCGTAATCCACCGGCGTGTCCAAATGTTGCGACGGAATGCAGCCGCCGGACGGCCCGCCGGTCTGCACGGCCTTGATTTTACGGCCATCGGGCGCGCCGCCGCCCATTTCCTCGACGATCTGCCGCAAAGGCGTTCCCATCGGCACTTCGATGAGGCCGGTGTTGTTGATCTTGCCGGCGAGCGCGAAGACTTTGGTGCCCTTGCTTTTTTCCGTGCCGATGCCGGCGAACCATTCCGCGCCTTTGCGATAAATCGGCGGCACATTGGCGAAGGTCTCGACGTTGTTGAGCAGGGTTGGACAGCCAAAAAGCCCGCTTTCCGCCGGGAACGGCGGGCGCGGGCGCGGCGTGCCGCGCTTGCCTTCGACGGAGGCCATCAATGCGGTTTCCTCGCCGCAAACGAACGCGCCGGCGCCGATGCGGATGTCTATGTTGAAATTGAACGGGGATTCAAAAATGCCGCTGCCGAGCAGGCCGATCTGCTTGGCCTGTTTTATCGCAAGCTGCAATCGTTTGATGGCCAGCGGATATTCCGCGCGGCAGTAGATGAAGCCCTGGTTCGCCCCGACGGCATAGGCGGCGATGGCCATGCCTTCGAGCACGCTGTGAGGATCGCTTTCGAGCACGCTGCGATCCATGAATGCGCCGGGGTCGCCTTCGTCGGCGTTGCATATGACATATTTCTGCGCGCTCTGGGTTTTGGCGACCGTGCCCCATTTGATGCCGGTGGGAAAACCCGCGCCGCCGCGCCCGCGCAGGCCGCTCTTGACCATTTCTTCCACCACGTCCTTCGGCGTCATTTCGCGGAGGACATCGTGCAGCGCCTGATAACCGTCGGCGGCAATGTATGCCTCGATGCGTTCGGGATCAATTTCGCCGCTGTTTGCCAGGACGATGGACAATTGCTTTTTGAAAAACGGATGGTTGAAGTCGCCGCGTTTGATTTTGGTTTTGCCGCCCTTCAATGTGTTGATCAGTTCCAGGGCGTCCGCTGGCTCGACCTCTTCGTAAAGGGCATTCTGTGTGTCAATGCTCACGAGCGGCCCTTTGCAGCAGAGTTTCATGCAGCCGACGCCGCGCACTTCCACCTCGTCGGCCAGGCCGGCGTCCTTGACGGCCTGCTCGAGATTTTTTTTGACGGCGTCGGAACTGGAAGATATGCAGCCGGCGGCCATGCAGCAGCGGATGACCGTTTTCTTGCGCGCGGCGCGTTCTTTTTCCGCCATTACGTTGAGATCGTCATTGACCATGTGAAATCCATCCTTTCATGTGCTCGAGCGCGGTTTCGGAAGTTTGCCGCGGAGTGACCGCGCCGTCATAGACGACCGCCGGCGCAATGCCACACGCGCCGATGCAGCGCGCCGTCAAAAGCGACAGCTCGTTGTCCGCCGTCGTTTCGCCGGCCTTGATCCTTGCCTTCGCCTCGACCGCCGCGAGAATTTTGTCCGCGCCCTTGACGTAACACGCCGTGCCAAGGCAGACGACGCAGGTGTGCTTGCCCTGGGGCTTGAGAGTGAAGAAATGGTAAAATGTGGCGACGCCATAAACGCGGCTCGCGGGCAGCTTTAATTTATACGCTACGAACAGCAGCAGGTCGTCTTCGAGAAAGCCAAAAAGTTCCTGCGCCTTGTGCAAAATCTCGATGAGCGCGTCGTGGCGGAATTGATGTTTCTTCATGTGCGCCTCCAAAATGCGGAAGCGCTTGTCGCCGCTGGCGTGCTGCATCACGCGCGCGGTGTCATTTCTTTTTCCCGGTGAAATCATCGGCAACATAAATTCAATGCGTTTTAAATTTGACGCGCACAATTTAGAGACATCACGGAAAATATGCTCCACGTCTTTTGGCTTTCATTGAACATTTATTGTCCTGTTAAAAGTTGTTTTTTTTGCGGAAAAAAATCCGAAAACCGTCCGGGTTCGGAAAAATTTTTCCGCGCGCCGAGGTGTCTTTTGCGGAAAAAACACCTGGGTTTGATGTCAATAAACGAGAAGTGATTGGCAAGAAATGGGAAGATTGTTTTTCGCGCGTGCCTCAAATTTATCCTGCGGATTGCGTTGCAAAATAAAATAACTCTATGTCTAAAAAATCATCCATCTCTGGCAAATACGTTTATCTTTTTGGGAACAAACAAACCGACGGCGACGGCTCCATGAAGCCGCTGCTCGGTGGCAAAGGGGCGAACCTCGCCGAAATGACCCGCATCGGTTTGCCCGTGCCGCCCGGCTTCACCA
>CAYPTV010000455.1:0-2936 GCA_964413505.1 uncultured Bifidobacteriaceae bacterium
TCATCAGCGGCGGCAAGGTGAACCTGCCCGCGCTCGGCTTCGGCATGGGCGACGTAGTGCTGCTGGAGATATTGAAGTCGCGCGGCCTGCTGCCGAAATTCGACTCGCATGTGGATGTTTTTGTTTTGATCGAGGACGAAACCCTGCGCGCACCGTCACTGAAGCTCGTCCAGGACTTGCGCGCCGCCGGTTTTGCCGTCGAGTATTCGTTTACGCCTTCAAAATCTGACAAACAATTCAAGCGTGCGCAGGAATTGAAGGCGGCGTTCACGGCAAAACTCGAAAGTGATTCCTATGTGCGCATTCGCAACATGAAATCGCGTGATGAAATCGTCGCCGGCTTTGCCGACGCCGCGAACCATTTGCGTTGAAATTAATTTGCCGGTGAATTCGTTTGCGCCAACGGCGTGTAGGCGGGCAGTGTTCCATCCAGAGCCTCTTTGACAAACACGCCGTAACGTGGCGACGGCGTGTAGTTCCAGTCTGAAATCAGCCGCGGCCCGGCGCTGGGATGCAAATCCCATGCGGTGTAGGACCATTGATGGTCTTCAATGGCTTGCAGGACGTGCAAGAGCCAGTTGTCGGTGGGAACTTTTTTGCTTGGGCCGGAATTGCCGCCGAATTCGCTGACGATCACCGGCAGTCTGGCGGTTGCCTTTTCCATTTTTGCAATCCATGTGTCAACGCTGTCGCCCTTATTGTCGTAGCAATGATTCGAATAAATGACGCCGTTGCCATTCGGATCGGAAAGTTGCTGGCCGTCGAGGATGCCGGAAAAATCGTAAGCCCAATCCAGCCCGCCGCAGATGACGACATTTTTCGCGCCAGTGGAGCGGACGGCATCCAGCATCGCCTGCATCCCGGCACACAGATAATTTTTTGCTACCGCGCCGCGCTGGTTGGGCTTGTCCAGAATCATTCCACCGTTGAGCCATATGTCCCAGGAAACATCGTGCGGCTCGTTATACAAGTCGAAGATTGCGGCGGGATTGTTGGCGTAAAGCGGTGCAAAATCTTTCCAGAAGACGACGCTATTCGTGTCGGGCATGGAATGCTGGCCGATGTTCTGCCCCCACTCGTTGCAATCCGACCAGTGCAAATCGAGAATGATATAACAGTTTTGCGTGGCGCATTCGTCCACGACCTGATGCACCAAATCGCGATAAGGCTGGCTGTTGCCGTTTTGTTCCGGTGCCTTGCCGAACCAGCGATCCTGCGACAGCGGCAGGCGGATGATGTTGACGTGCCAGTCGCGGATGGCCACGTTGACCGTTTGCAGAATGTGCCCGTCACCATCGCTTGTCCATTCCAGGCTGGCGGCATTGACGCCGCGCAAACGCACAGGCTGGTTGTTGCTGTCGAGGATTTTCGTCCCGGCCACCTTCAACGGCAGAAGTTTGCCCGGGGCATTTGTGTCTTCCGCAGCCGCAGGTGTAATTGGCGCTTTCAAGTCGGCTTGATCCAGCCGCACCGCGAATGGAACCGCCTGTTCCTCGATGATCTTGGTGCCGCCGCTCACTTCGGCCATTTTTGGAGCGTCATGCAATTCGAGAATGATGATTTCATTCTTACCCTGTTTGAGCCATTGGCGGGGCAAAAACAGCGAGCGCAGGGCGCCGTGATCCCAGAAGCGTCCCAGATTGTGGCCGTTGACCCAGACCGCGCCCATGCTCCAGTTTCTCATGTCAAGGAAGGTGCCACCCAGCGTGTCCAACGTGAATGTGCCGCGATAAAATGTTGGCCCGGAATGCGGCGCGTCGGACGCTTTGAAATTGTTCACGTTGTAATAAGGCAGTGAATAAATCTGCCAGTCGCTCAAGTCCTCGCCGTCGAGCGTCGCGCCGCCAATCAAACCTTTGCGCGCGAGATTTTGGGTCGCCGCGTCCACTACGACGCTGATGCGGCCAAGATTATAGACGAGCAAATCGAGCGTCGCCGGTCCGTCGGTTTGCGGCAGCTCGATTTTATTGCTGTCCAACCCGTCGCCGATGAATGAGGTGCCGACGGTTTTGCCGTTGACCATGACGACGGTGTAATCCTGCGCGGTTTTCAATTCAAGTTTGCCCTTCAAACCGTTCGGAAAAGTCTTGCGGTAATCCACGAAGCCGTAATCCTGGTTCAAATCCTCCATCGAAACGGTTTTGTCGGAAACCAGCGTCGGCTTGCGCGGCAGTGTTTGGAGCAGCGGCTCGCTCTGTTCCAGCTTGATGGTTGGAATTTCGATCACCGGCGGGTCGGCGGGCGGTTCGGGCGGATTTATTTTCAGGCGTCCGGCCAGCAAAGTTCGCAGCGCGCGGTATTTTTCCGTCGTGCGCCCGGCCTCGTCAATTGGCGCGTTGTAATCGTAGCTCGCCTGAACAGGCGAAAAGAAGGCGCAGCCGTTGTCGAAGCCGTAGTTCGACCCGCCGAAAAGACAGAACAGGCAGAACGAATCGTTGTGATCCAGCAGATACGTCACCCAGTTGGTGATTTGCGGGATGGTGGAATTCTTTTTGGCAATCGGCTCGCCCCAGCCGCTGAACCACGCCGTGTAAACCTCCGGCACATACACCGGATAATCACCGATGAGTTCCGCGCTCTGCCTGAATCTTTCGTCGCTCGCAAGACCGTTGCGACCATACATCAATCCGGGAACGCTCAAGGCAGGATTACTCCAGACTTTCGTGGTTGGGTCGCAAGTAAAAAGATTTTTGAAACCGACTTCTTTGAAAACCTTCGTCATCGCCACCATGTAATCATTGTTTGTGGGTTCGGTGATGCCGTATTCGTTTTCTACCTGCACCATCAGCAACGACCCGCCTTTGCCCACTTCCAGGTCGCCGACCTGTTTATAGACTTGCGCCAGATAATTGCTGCACCATGCCAGCCATTGCGGATCGGCCGTGCGGACCTTCACATCCGGATATTTCAACGTCCACCACGGAATGCCGCCATAC
>CAYPTV010000456.1:0-2931 GCA_964413505.1 uncultured Bifidobacteriaceae bacterium
CCGACGTAATCCCACATCAGCCGCCGGATCTCGTCCCAGTTGTGCGCGACGACGATCATTTCATCCGCATCCGTCGCATGGCCGGACTGCCAGGGCGGGATTTTCAAGTTTGATTTTCCTCGCGGCGCGGCAATGATTTTTTTTGCCGCGCGATGCGCACAGACCAGCGCCTCCAACAGCGAGTTGCTCGCCAGCCGGTTCGCGCCGTGCAGACCGGTGCAGGCCGCCTCGCCCACCGCGAAAAGCCCCGCGATGTCGGTCTCGCCGTCCACGTTCGTCACCACGCCGCCGCATTGGTAATGCGCCGCCGGCACCACGGGGATCGGCTCCTTCGTGATGTCAATGCCGTAGCGCAGGCACGTCTCGTAAATGTTCGGAAAACGCTCGATGATGAATTTTGCCGGCTTGTGCGTGATGTCCAGCAGCACGCAGTCCGCGCCGGACTTTTTCATCTCGCTGTCAATCGCGCGGGCCACGATGTCGCGCGGCGCGAGCGATTTCAGCGGATGATGGGTGTCCATGAATTCAACGCCGTCAGCCGTTTTCAGCACGCCGCCTTCGCCGCGCACCGCCTCGCTGATGAGAAATGACTTTGCCTTCGGATGATACAAACACGTCGGATGAAACTGGACGAATTCCATGTCCGCCACCTCCGCGCCCGCGCGATACGCCATCGCCACGCCGTCGCCGGTCGCGATGTCGGGATTCGTCGTGTAGAGATAAACCTTGCCGCAGCCGCCGGTCGCCAGCACCGTGACCGGCGCGGAAAAAATCTTCACGCGCCCGGATTTCTTGTCGAACACATACGCGCCGAGGCAGTGATTTTCACCGACGTAGCCGAGCTTCTGGCTCGTGATCAGATCAATCGCCAGGTGGTTTTCAAAAATCTCGATGTTCGGCTGGCGGGAAACGGCGTTGAGCAGTGCGCGCTCGATCTCGCGGCCCGTCACGTCTTTCGCGTGCAAGATGCGGCGCTCGGAATGTCCGCCTTCGCGGCCAAGATCAAGCTGTTTGCCGCCGTCCTCGCCCGGCGCGTCGCTCTCGGAAAATTTCATGCCCAGCGCGATCAGCTCCGCGATGCGAGCCGGGCCTTCCTCGACAATCGTGCGGACGACGTTTTCGTTGCACAGTCCCGCGCCCGCCACGAGCGTGTCGCCGACGTGCGACTCGAAGGAATCCTTCTGGCTCGTCACCGACGCAATGCCGCCCTGCGCGTAATTCGTGTTCGACTCCGCGCGGTCTTTTTTCGTGATGATGGCAACGCGCCCGTGCGGCGCGACTTGCAGTGCGAACGTCAGGCCGGCGATGCCGCTGCCGAGAACAAGGTAGTCAAATTGTTTCATTTGTTTTGCCATAGAGCCGCCGGGTTCACCGAGAAAATTAAGACTCTGTGCGCGATGCGTCTCTGCGGCTAAAATTAAAGCTCGTCATTATCAATCAACCGCGTCCGGCCGAAGAACACCGCCAAAGCCATTTGCGTTCCGTGCTTCACCTGCTTGGCTGGCTCCAGCGTTTCCGGGTCAAAAAACTCGACGTAATCCAAGCGCGCCAGCGGAGCGGCGGTGAGGAATTCTTTCGGTTCAACTTTCAGGCGCGCGGCGGGCATTGGTTTATTTTTCACCGCTGTCTTCGCCGCCTGAAGCGCGTGGAACAAAACCACCGCCTGCGCCCGCTGTTCCGCGTCGAGGAACTTGTTGCGCGAACTCATCGCCAGCCCGTCGCGCTCGCGCCGCGTCGGCACCACGATGATTTTCACCGGAAAATTCAAATCCGCCACCATGCGCCGGATGACGGCCGCCTGCTGAAAATCTTTCTGGCCGAACACCGCCACGTCCGGCAAAACGAGGTTGAACAGTTTTGCCACCACCGTCGTCACGCCGCGAAAATGCGCGGGCCGCGAGGCGCCTTCCATGGCACGGGATAATTTTTCTTCGACGACGTAAGTGCTGTAATTGCCTTCAGCTTTGCCCGGATACATTTCCGCGTCGCCCGGCGTGAAGACGACATCCACACCCGCGTCACGGCACAGCTTCAGATCACGCTTCAAGTCGCGCGGATATTTGGAGAGGTCTTCCGTCGGCGCGAACTGCGTCGGGTTCACATAAATGCTCACGACCACTTTGCCGTTTTTGCCGGCACCCTGCCGCGCGCGTTTCACGAGGCTCATATGCCCGGCGTGCAAATAACCCATCGTCGGCACGAAGCCGATGTGCGCACCTGCACGTCGCCATTTCTTGGCGTGCCGCTGCATCGCCGCAATTGAAGAAACAATTTGCATGGCTTCAAGGTTAATTCCAATCCACACAACAAACAAGCCGCGCGGATTGCTCCACGCGGCTCGTTTGATTTGGAATTTTTACCGGCGCGCGGCGAAATTCAGCGGCGAACTCTGCGGCATTTCGTGGGCGCAGGGCTGGTTGATGGGCGCGTCGGGCGTGCGGTCGTTGGGCGTCACGATTTTGTTCGCGAGCATCCAGGCCTCGACTTCCTCGCCGCTGATGTCGGGCAGCATCTGGCCGTTGATCTCGACGCACGGGCTCATCATCTGGCCGCTCTTCTCGATCATTTCCTGGCGTTGCAGGGGGTCGTTAATGATGTCGCGATCCTCGAACGGCAGGTCATATTTGCGCAGCACGGCGCGGACGCCCTGGCTCCAGCCGCAGCTCGGTTTTAAATAGGCAACAATTTTTGGCTTGCTCATGGCAATATAGTGCCACATTCAAAAGCGCAGGGCAAATTTATAGTCACGAAAGAAAGATCACCCGGCCAAATTATTCCGCCGGGGCCACATTTCGTTTCGTCATGATCGCTTCGACTATCTTTTTGGCGAGCGCGGGTTTTTCAACCATCGCCTTTTGCGCGGCGTCCTTGCCCTGCCCGATCAGTTCGCCCTCGAATTGCAGCCACGCGCCTTTTTTGTCCACGACGCCG
>CAYPTV010000457.1:0-2926 GCA_964413505.1 uncultured Bifidobacteriaceae bacterium
TCTCGCGGCCCAGATCGTCGCGATGCTTGATCTCGCCGGATTTTTTCAGCGTGCGCTCGACGACGGTCTGCGTGGCGATGCCCGCGTGGTCGGTGCCGGGCAGCCACAAGACTTCCTTGCCGTCCATGCGCGCCTTACGGCAGAGAATGTCCTGAATCGTATTGTTGAGCACATGGCCGAGCGTGAGCACGCCGGTGACGTTCGGCGGCGGGATGACGATGGAATACGCCGGCTTCGACGACTTGGGGTCGGCGGTGAAACAATTTTGTTTCAACCAAAAGTCATACCATTTGTCCTCGACGGACTGCGGTTCGTAGGCTTTGGATATTTCAGACATAAAAATCAGGCCAATCGTGAAACCCAGTAATCTTCACGCCGCTTGGCGTGGGCAATGGCGACAATCACGATAGATTCCACCTCCTCGCGATAAACCACGCTGTAGGGAAATCCCGTCACCCGCCATTTCCGCAAGTTGCGCCGACGCGGTGCGCCCAACTGCGGATGACGCTGGATTTTTTGGATGGTCAACCGCACCGTCTCGTGAAATCGCCCGCCCACACCCGGCTGCTTTTCTTCATACCAAACAGCGGACTCTTCGAGGTCAAGCAGCGCTGCGGGCAGATACTCGACGGGCTTTGATTTCATTTAGGCGGCGGCGGATTTGGCTGTGGACTTCGGTGGCGGGAATCGTTTTGACCTTGCCGGATTCATATTCGTCCAGCCGCCAGTCAATTTCCTTTTCCCAAGCCGCGTCCAAATCCTGATCGCCCGGGTGGCTGCCGGAAACGCTCGTGTAAAGCAGGTCTGCCAGTTCAATCCGCTGGCTCGGCTTGAGTTTGGCAATCAGCACGCTGGCTTGTTTTTTCAGGGCAACAGTCATGGCGTTAAAGTGCCTGAAATCGTCAGGCTTGGCAAAATTACTTTTTCAACAGCGCGTATTCCATCGAGTCCACGAGCGCCTGCAAGCTGGCTTCGATGATATTTTCGCTCACGCCGACGGTTCCCCATTCGCGCTGGCCGTCGCTCGATTCGATGAGCACGCGGGTCTTCGCCGCCGTGCCGGCCACGCCGTCGAGGATGCGCACTTTATAATCCGTAAGCGTCACTTTCTTGAGCTTCGGAAATGATTTTGCCAGTGCAGAACGCAAAGCGGAATCCAGTGCGTTCACCGGGCCATCGCCTTCGGCCACTTCGTCGTGAACTTTTTTGCCGACGCGCACGCGCACGGTCGCCTCGCAGACGGACTGCTTGGCGTCGCGGCGCATCGAGACGTGATATTTTTCCACGTCGAACTTCAGCGCGGGATTGTGATCAAGGATGCCGCGGATGATCAGCGCCATCGAAGCCTCAGCGGCTTCGTATTCAAAGCCTTCATGTTCCAGTTCTTTGATGCGATTCAGAATCGCCTTCAGCTCCGGCGTGTCGTTCGTGATTTTGAACCCGAGTTCCTGCGCCTTGATGACGATGTTGCTGCGGCCTGCGAGGTCGCTGATGAGAATGTTCCGCTCGTTGCCGACGAGTTCGGGATTGATGTGCTCGTAACTGGACGCGAGTTTTTGAACAGCGTTGACATGCGCGCCGCCTTTGTGCGCAAACGCGGATAAACCGACCCACGGCAAGCGCGGATTATGGCGCAAGTTCGCGACTTCATCCACGAACGCGGAAAGCTCTTTAAGCTTCGCCAATGACTTCGCGGGCACGCAGGTTTTTTTCATCTTGAGCGCGACGCACGGAATCACGCTGGTCAGATTGCAATTGCCCGTGCGTTCGCCGTAGCCATTGATTGTGCCTTGCACATGCACCGCGCCGACTTCGAGCGCGGCCAGCGCGTTCGCGACGCCGAGGCCGATGTCGTCGTGCGTGTGGATGCCGACTTTACAATTCAATTTGCCCAAGGCGGTTTTCGTGATGGCGGCGATTTCGTTCGGCAGGCAACCGCCGTTCGTGTCGCACAGCACGACAAAATCCGCGCCCGCTTTTTCAGCGGCCTGCCAGGTCGCGAGCGCGTAATCGGAATCCAATTTGAAACCGTCGAAGGCGTGCTCGGCGTCGTAGATGACAAATTTGCCGTGGTCTTTCAGGAAACGCACGGTGTCGCCGATCATCGCGAGATTTTCCTCCGGCGTGCAGCGCAAAACTTCCTTCACGTGCAGCATGGAAGTTTTTCCGTAGATTGTCACGACGGGCGTTCCGGCTTCGATGAGCAGACGCACCTGGTCGTCTTGTTCCACGGGCGTATTTTTTTTACGCGTCGAGCCAAACGCGGCGAGCTTCGCGTTCTTGAATTTGCGTTTCTTGGCCTGCGCGAAAAATTCGATATCCTTGGGATTGCTGCCCGGCCAGCCGCCTTCAATGTAGTGAACCCCGAAAGAATCGAGCTTCTCGGCGATGCGGAGCTTGTCCGCGACCGAGAAATTGATGCCTTCGCCCTGCGAACCGTCACGCAGGGTTGTGTCGTATATTTCAACCTGGGGTTTCATAAATGCCGTAAAAACGGATAAATACTATCTCTGAATTTTGCAGGATTGGCAAATTCCAAAACGTCAACGGCAAGTGAATAAACGTTATTTGATTCGCGGTCTTCCGTGCCCGATGCGCCAGGGTTTGCCGACGCCGCCCAGGCCGCTGCGGGTGCTGGCGCACGACCTGCCGTGGAACTGAATGAATTGTTAACTCTTCGCCTCCGCCAACTCTTCTTCAAAGTCCACGATTTCCTTAATTTGGACCAAGAACCAACGGTCAATTTTGGTCAGGACAAAGATTTCCTCAATCGTGAATCCAGCCCGCAACGCGTGGCGTATGAAAAAGATTCGTTCCGCATTCGGAACGGAAAGTTTTCGCGAAATTACATCGCGCGGCAAAATGTCTCTGTCCCCGTAAACTTCTGTTCCAATTCGCCACGGCTTGCCGTCGCCGCCGAGTCCGC
>CAYPTV010000458.1:0-2919 GCA_964413505.1 uncultured Bifidobacteriaceae bacterium
AAATTGTCGCGAACGCGCCGTCCACCGCGTCCGCGCCGTGCGCGACCTTGACGCGACCGATGCGCGGAACATTGTAGCGCGCGTCGAAAGTGAGCCAATCCTGTCCCAAATAAACTTCGCAGTAAGCGTGAAAATCCATCGGCGTGCCGGGATCAATGAAGCCGATGTCCGGCAAATGTCCGGTGACGTAGCGCGCCGGCAGATTGAACGCGCGGCAAAGTGCGATGACCGCGTGCGCGAAATCGCGGCAGACACCATGACGACGCGCAATCACTTCGGACGCGGAGAGGTCTGGCCGCCCGGAGCCGTATCGGTATTCGATGTTGTTGTGAACCCAGTCGCAGATGGCCTGCACGCGCGGCAGGCCATGTTGAATCTGGCCAAACTGGTTCCATGCAAAATTCATGAGCTTGTCCGAATCGCAATAACGGCTTGGCAGCGTGTAGCGCAGCAACTCATGCGACAGTTGCCCCACCGGCACGATGTTGCCGCGAATCTCCCGGCTGTCCGGGAGCGAAGAAACCGCGACGAGCGCGTCGTGCCTGATTTCATTTTTCCCCGGCATGAAGGTCGAGCGATAAGTGATGTTGCCGTAGGTGTCCTGAAATTCATACGACGGCAGGCCGATGCCGAACGAAAGTCTTTCCTGCATCACAAGCACCCGGCCTTCCAGTCGCGGTTTCAGAACGAAGAGCACCGGCGTTTGCACGGTTGTCTCGTAAACAAGATTGCAGCCGACGCGGACAGTGATGTTCAATGGACTCCAGTTCATAATTAAACTTCACGGATGACTCTTATTTGGAAGAGCATTTCGCTAATCAACGCCATTATGACTCGGAAGAGCTTGCGGTGATATGGGGTGTTTCCCTACCCAGCGATTCGACGAGATCGTGTTTGAAACCAAGCGGCAAAGCGAAGCAGCGTAGAGCTTGAAACATTGCGCCTCGCCCTATGGCAAACCAACTCCAACCGATAGGAGCATCAGTTGCCGGATGGAACGGACATCGGCTGTTGCGGCTGTTGTGGTTTGACTTGAATCCGCCATCTCAAGCCTCCAGTTGCCACATAGGCCAGCATGGCTGCCAACATGATGATCGTGCAGAACCAGATCCGCCAATCACGATGGGCGCGTTTCCAATAGGGACGATGGCCATGACCGCCAGTGTCATCGTTATTCGGATCTCCACGCGGATGGGACTTTTCGTTTGAATCATTCATTGGCTTATGTCTTCCAGGTTTTGACCAAGTTTCTCAATGCAATTGCCGACGTTATCGCGGCTAAAACCAACATTGGGACAAAAGGCATTGCGCGCGCCTCGCGTGCCGTGTCTAGCGCCCCGCTGAACACACGGGCGGCCGGAAACCATTCAAACAAAGCATTCGTGTCGGCGACGAGGGCCGCTGAAGGCAGCGGGGCGGCTGCGCTCCCCAACCTGAACGACGCTCCGGGCATGGGGCATTTGGAAATTCTTTGGTCATTATGGCTTCGTCATTCGTCATTCCCAAACAACGGCCAGCCGGACTCTGCGCCGCGAAGCGGGATCATCACAACTGCAAACGATTGGGCAACGGCTGGCCGGGCCAGCGTGGCGGCGGCTCGGCTTGCGCACGGACAGCATGGGTTGCACGCAGAACATTTCCCACCGTTCCCAGCAATTTTGCGAGGGTGTAGGGCTTGTGCAGCTTCGCCTCTATTTGCAGCCACGGATGCTGTTTCAATTCTTCCACCGGCATGGTTCCCGACGTGAGGATCACCGGCAGGGCCATGCGGGCGGCATGGAGTTTCCTGCACAGATCAATGCCTGAAATTTTCGGCATGTTGTTGTCGGTGATCAGCAGGTCGTAGGCGTTCCGTTGCAGAGCTTCCCAGGCAAGTTCTCCATCTTCGGCGGCATGAACCTCATAGCCGGAATCCATCAGCACTTCGACATTGAAGCGGCGCACTTCATTGTCGTCTTCCGCCACGAGGATGCGCTGGGGCGGGTTCGTCTGGCATTCAAACAATGGGATTGGTTCCTCGGCTTCTTCCAAGATTTTATATTCCTTCATGGCGGGACAAGTAAAACCGGTCTGGCCGGCGGCTTCAATGGGGTGTTCTACCCATGAAGTTTTCCCGTGTGCGCGGGAGCGCCGCCGCTCCCGGCCTGCGGATCAAACGATGGTCAACTGGACGCTGTTCTCGATGATGCCCGCGCTGATGGCATAGCGGGTAAGCCCGGCGGTGTCGTGGATGTCGAGCTTCTCCATGAGATGCTCGCGGTGCTTCTCGACGGTCTTGATGCCGATGCCGAGTTCCGAGGCGGTCTCCTTGTTGGCCTTGCCCTCGGCGATGAGCTGCAACACCTCCATCTCGCGCGAGGTCAGCTCGACGATTTTCTTTTTGATCACTCCCGAGCGGTTGAGCGTCTGCGGGTTGATGCGGTCCTGACGCCGTGAAATTGAAGGGCTGAAAAATGTTTTCCCTTTTTGCACTTCGCGGATGGCGCGGCATACTTCATGCGCCGAGGTCTGCTTGAGCAGAAATCCCATCGCGCCGGAGTCGGTGGCGTTTTTGACATAGGCGTCGTCGCTGTGCGCGGAGAGCATGATCACCCTGGTGGTGGGGACGGCCTTGAGAACCTGCCGTGTGGCTTCCAGTCCGTTGAGCAGCGGCATGGCGATGTCCATCAACACGACTTCGGGATGGAATTTCTTGACGAGCGCGACGGCGGCCCGGCCGTCCTGCGCCTCGCCGACGATTTCAATATCGTCCTCGAGTTCGAGCATTTTGCGGAAACCTTCGCGCACGATCATGTGGTCTTCCGCGAGCAGGACGGTGATTCGTTTCATGGACATATTAGTGAAGTTTTTTTACCGGATTTTTTTGCGGGGGGGGGGGGGTGAAAAGGGGGGGGGGGGGGCCCGGGGGGGGGGGGGGGG
>CAYPTV010000459.1:0-2908 GCA_964413505.1 uncultured Bifidobacteriaceae bacterium
TGCGCATGATGCCGGGCCAGGGTTTCTTGATGCACAGCTTGCCGCCCTCGTTGGGCGCGCATTCGGTGCTGTCGTCGCGGAGCACAATTGGCTCGACGCCGAAGAAAGGCTTGCTCGCGCTGCCGGGTTTGAGCGTGTTGACGCCGGGCAGTGCGGTGATGAGGTGTCCGCCGGTCTCGGTCTGCCACCATGTATCCACGATGGGACAACGCTCGCGGCCGATGTGCCGGTGATACCACATCCATGCCTCGGGATTGATGGGTTCGCCGACGGTGCCGAGCACGCGCAAGGAACTTAAATCGTGTTTCGCCGGCCATTCATCGCCGAGCCGGATAAGCGCGCGTATGGCCGTGGGCGCGGTGTAAAAGGAGTTCACCTTGAACTTCTCGACAATTTTCCAGAGCCGTCCGGCATCCGGCCATGTGGGCACACCCTCGAACATCAGCGTCGTCGCGCCGTTGCAGAGCGGGCCATAGACGACGTAGCTGTGGCCGGTCACCCAGCCGATGTCGGCGGTGCAGAAATAAACATCACCGTCGTGGATGTCGAAAACGTATTTGTGCGTGAGAGCGCTCCAGAGCAGGTAACCGGCGGTGCTGTGGACGACGCCCTTCGGCTTGCCGGTGGAGCCGGACGTGTAAAGGATGAACAGGAAATCCTCGGCGTTTATTTTCTCCGGCGGACAATCGGCGGCGGCCTTCGCCATCAGGTCGTGATACCACACGTCGCGGCCGTTCACAAAATGGCACGGCGTTTCGTTCCGCCTGACCACGATGACTTTTTCGATGCTCGGAGTTTTTTGGAGCGCCGTGTCGGCGATTTCCTTCAGCGGGATGGTTTTTCCGCCGCGCAACGAGACGTTGGCCGTGATCAAGACCTTGCAGGTGGAATCGTTGATGCGGTCGCTCAGCGAATCCGCGCTGAACCCGCCGAACACCACCGAATGAACCGCCCCGATGCGCGCGCAGCCGAGCATCGCGACCGCCGCCTCCACCATCATCGGCATGTAAATCGCCACGCGGTCGCCTTTCTTGACGCCGGTCGCCTTGAGCGCGTTGGCGAACTTGCAGACCTCCGCGTGCAATTCACCGTAGGTCACGCGCCTCACCTCGTCCTCCGTGTCGCCCTGCCAGATGATCGCCACCTTGTCGCGCAACTTCGTTTTGACGTGGCGGTCGAGGCAGTTCACGGTCAGGTTCAGTTCGCCGTCCTCGAAAAACGTGTGCTGGATTTTCCGCGCTTCAGTGTCCCAGATGAATTTACCAGCGACGGTCGGCTTCTTGAACCAGTCCAGCGCATCCGCCTGTTCCAGCCAGAACTTTTCCGGTTCGCGGACGGACCGTTCGTAAAGCGCGTTGAACTGTTCCGCATTGAGCAGCGCGTGCTTGACGACTTCCGGCGACGGCGGGAACGTGCGGCATTCGTGTTGCAGGGATTCGGTGGAAATGGTCTTGTTATGTGTCGTCATGGTTTTGAATTGCGCGACATTTCCTCAAAATCAATCTCCGCTGTCAATGTCGCTGATGCTTAAAATTCATTTCCATGGAAGGGTTTTGAACCCTCAGCAGGCGTTGGGGCCAAAGAACTCCTTTTGAACTGCCTGCAAGCGTTGCAGCCATTCCCAAAAACCTTTTTACATGGGCTGCGACCGGTGTTATCCCATTAAATTAACACTGCTCCCACCAATTCGCCCATTCCGTTGCAGCAACTCGCTTTCTCCGTTCCAGGACGAACAACAGGAATTTCAAATCTCAACGACCTGCTTGTATTCTGGCACGATGACTTCGGCCTTCGGCTTCATCATGCGCAGGGTCTCGGCGTGGGCGAGGCATTGCGTTTCTTCACCATGGATGCAGACGATTTTTTTGATGTCGCCGGAAAGTTTTTCGACGAAGCGCTTCAATTCATTTTTGTCCGCGTGCCCGGAATAGGTGTCGAGCGAGACAATTTTCGCGCGGACGTTGTAGGGTTCGCCGAAAATGTTCACCGGCGTTTTGCCCGCCGTGATCATGTTGCCGAGCGTGCCTTCCGCGCAATAGCCGATGAACAAGACGAGGTTCTTCGCGTCGCCGATGTTGTTCTTCAAGTGATGCCGGATGCGCCCGCCCTCGCACATGCCCGACGCGCTGATGATGATCATCGGCTCCTGCCGGTCGTTCAGCTTCTTGGATTCGTCGGCGCTGGCGATGTAGGTGAGATTGTTCATGCCGAACGGATTTTCGTTGTTGCACATCGTGTCGCGGATGGTGGGCCGCAAGGATTCGGGATGTTTGTTGTAAATGTCCGTCGCGTTCACGCTCAACGGGCTGTCCACGAAAATCGGGACGCGCGGCAGTTTGCCGGCGCAGGTGAGTTCGTGCAGCACATAGACAATCTGCTGCGTGCGCCCGACGGAAAACGCGGGGATGATGATCTTGCCGCGCTGCTTGAGCGTTTCGCCGACGAGCTTGCCGACCAGTTCGTCCGCATCCGGGCGCTGCTCGTGGAGGCGCGCGGCGTAGGTGGATTCGATCTGGAGCGAATCCACGTTCTCGACGGGAATCGGGTCGCGCAACAATTCATCGCCGCCGCGCCCGATGTCGCCGGTGAAGAGGTGGCGGAATTTGCGGCCGTTTTCCTGAACGTCCAGAATCACCTGCGCGGAACCGAGGATGTGTCCGGCGTCGCGGAACGTGACGGTCACGCCGGGCACGGGTTGAAACGGCATCTCGTAATCGTGGGCGACGAGTTGCGTCACACATTTCTGGGCGTCAGCGATGGTGTAAAGCGGCTGGACGGGCGGCTGATGTTTTCGCGCGCGGACTTTGGAGACGAACATCGCGTCCTGTTCCTGAATGTGCGCGGAGTCCACCAGCATGATGCCGCAAAGGTCGCGCGTCGCCGACGTGCAATGGATGGGGCCGTCGTA
>CAYPTV010000460.1:0-2896 GCA_964413505.1 uncultured Bifidobacteriaceae bacterium
ATGCCCGGCTCCGGCCTCGGCAGCGCGTTCGTGGGGCAGGACGGATTGCCGCTCACCGGCCAGACGCTCACCGCCATGGAAACGGCGCACATGGCCGCGCCGTTGCACCTGTTCGGACTCCCCGGCAAACCGATCCCGTGCGGCTGCGGCAAGAACTGGGGCTGCGTGGAGCCTTACACGACCATTTCCGGCCTGTCCTATCTGCTCGCGGACAAACTTTTGAAATATCCGGACCACGATCTCGCCAAGTCCACGGCGTCGCCGAAGGAAAAGGTGTTGTCGCTGCGCAATCTCGCGCAGAAGGGCGACGCGCTGGCGCTGGAGATTTTTGATTTTCAGGCGCGCGCGATGGGTTACCACGTGGCGAACCTGGTGACGCTGCTTGACCCGGGCATTGTGGTCATCGGCGGCGGGTTGATGGACATCGAAGTGACCACGCCGGAGTTCCGCGCGCGTTATCTGCGCACCATCCACGAGACCGCCGTGCCGTATCTCTGGCCCGCGCAACGCGACACCATCAAGATCATTCCCGCCGTCCTGGGTGAATTGTCGCAGGCCATCGGAGCCGCGCTTGTGGCGCTTTACCAGGCCCAACGGTCTTGAATTATGCAGCCCAGCGTTGATGGTCCGAGCCGGACGGCGAGAAGCGGCTACACTGGGTCATCGTCCGAACAAATCGAGGCCTCTGCAAAACCGGAACGCCGGGCTGGATGGCTTAATCCTTTGGGATTAAACGAACGCAGCGCACAGGCGACGCAATGGACGGCTTTGCTTGAACCGGCGTGTGGGTGTTGTTACGCTTCAAAACGATTTATGCTTTGGACGCCGACAAATAAATTTCTGCGCAACGTGGCCGGCCTGATGCCGCATCCCGAACGCGCCTGCGAACTGCTGCTCGGCAGCGACGACGGCCAATGGATTTTCGAAAGCATTTTTGCCGCGCTCAAAAACAAAACCGTCGCGCAGGCGGCATAAAATTTTTCTCGCATGAAAATCCGGGAAATCATCCGGCAGATTGAAGACGACGGCTGGTTTCATGTGCGCACGCGCGGCAGCCATCGCCAGTATCATCACGCGACGAAGCCCGGCACGGTGACGATTGCCGGGCATCCCGGACAGGATTTGCATCCGAAAACATTAAACAGTATCTTGCGGCAGGCAGGACTCAAATGACTATGCGCTACACAATCATCATTGAACACGGGCCGGAAAATTTCAGCGCCTACGCGCCGGATTTTCCCGGCTGCGTCGCGGCGGCGGACACGGAAGTTGAAACTCTCGCGCTGATGAAAGAAGCGTTAGAAATGCACATTGAAGACATGCGCGAACGCGGCGAACCGATTCCGCAACCGAGCGAAATCCGCGAAGTGGAAGTGGCGGCGTGATTTTACAAAATGCCACATTCCGAACGCCTCAATGCAGCAAGTGAAAAATTTTTCGATAGACTATTCAAAATTTCCAAGCCAATGGACTCGAATAGTAATTGACGGTGATCAGGGGGCTGGGAAAACCACTTTGGCAAACGAAATCGCCGAAGAGTTGAACGCAAGTGTAATTTCCCTTGATGAATTTTTGCTCGGAAACCACGACGATTATTGGAAGCAAATCAACTATGATTCTCTGCGCTCCAAAATTATGTCAAGCGGGGCAAAAATCATAATTGAAGGCGTTTGCATCTTAAAAATCCTAGCTCAAATTCAGGTGCGCCACGATTATCATATTTTTGTAGAATTGCGTAACGGTTTTGTGGGGTGGGAATATGGTCACTATTTAAGTGAGAAGTCCAAACCACCCAGAAGCAAACTCATGCAGGACATCATCGCGTATTACAGAGAATTCAGGCCGTTTGAATCGTGTGATTTATTTTTGTCACGCGAGTTAGTTGGCTCGCTCAAAGAAAATTGAAAGCCATGAAAATTATTTTTTTACTTTTTTGTGTTGCAGCGATGACGATTAATTTGTCAGCGCAACAAAATGGAATCAACCAAACGATGATTGAAGAAACAAAGTCCAAGGCAGAACTAGGTGATGCTGCTGCCCAGTGTGATCTTGGCCTTCGCTATTGCAACGGCGACGGCGTCAGTAAAGATTTTTCGGAAGCTCTTAAATGGTTGCGCAAATCCGCAGAACAAAATAATGCAAAGGCGCAATACAACATTGGCGTTTGCCTTGAACGCGGTGAAGGCGTGGATAAAGATTTAGCCGAGGCTGCAAGCTGGTATCGGAAGGCTGCTGAAAATGGAAACGCAAAAGCCCAGTCGAATCTTGGCGTTTGCTACTACAACGGCTGGGGAGTGACAAAAGATTTACAGGAGGCTGTGGCATGGTATCAAAAATCAGCCAATCAGGGTCACGCCCGCGCGGAGCGGAATCTCGGCGTTTGTTATGCCATCGGTGCTGGTGTGGAACAAAATTTGGTCGAAGCTGTAAAGTGGTATAAAAAAGCTGCGGAACAAGGAGAAGCCGGAGCGCAATACAATCTTGGAGTTGCATATTACAAAGGTCGAGGTGTTGCCAAAGATTTTGTGGAAGCCGTGAAGTTGTTTCGTGCAGCAGCGGATCAAGACCACGCGGCGGCAAAATTTAATCTCGGCGTTTGTTATTTGAACGGCGAAGGCTTGGACGCAAATTTAGTCGAAGCATACAAATGGATTAGCCTTTCAGCGGCGCAAGGATACGCGGATGCGAAAAAAGCATTGCCGATTGTTGAAAATCAACTTTCACCGGAACAAATTGCGGAAAGCCAACGCCTCGCGCGAGAATTCAAACCACGCCAGTCTGACGTTAACGACGGATTTGATTCCAATTAGCAATCGTTGCAAAGTTCAAACGAATTAAAATATTTTCCATGACCGAACCCGCCATCACCCCAGAGTTGGTTGCCAAACACAACCTC
>CAYPTV010000461.1:0-2889 GCA_964413505.1 uncultured Bifidobacteriaceae bacterium
GATGCGCAGTTCGAGCAGAAAATCGCCTTCGTCGCCCGGCTCGCCCGGCTGCGCGAATCGCGGCGTCTGGCGTGCGGCGGTGGCGAAATTACGATTGCCCAATCCGCCGCGCCCGCCCTTGCACAAAATAAATTGCTGCCCGTGCTGCGTGAGGTCGGTGACGAGTTCACCCTTTCCAGAATCATTTTCGGAAATTTTTTCAGCATCCGAATCGTCCTTTGATAAATCAATTTCCAAGGCTTTTCCGCTGGCCGCACGGCGCAGCAACGGACGTTTGCCCGTGCTCGTGCTAAACATCGGATTTTTATTTTCCTGTTCGGCTTCGTCATCGTCGTCATCCTCGTCCTCGATTTTTTCAATCGGTTTCACCGACGGCAATCTCCACACGAGCGTGCCGCAGGGGACTTTGATGATGAGGTCTTTGCCCGCGTGGCCGTCCATGCCCTTGCCCATGCCCGCCTCGCCGCCCGGCGCGATGAGGCGCGGGACGTAATACTGGCCGATGAGATTGTTGAGGTCGTGGTCGGCCTGCAAGATGACGCTGCCGCCGCGCCCGCCGTTGCCGCCGCTCGGGCCGCCCTTGGTGATGTAAGCCTCGCGATGGAACGCGACGCAGCCTTTGCCGCCGTGCCCCGCCTGTGCGTAAATTTTTATCTCGTCAATGAACATGATGCAGTCTTGCCAACAAAAAAGGCGAGGCCGAAGCCCCGCCTTGAAATCAATTGGCGAAAAATCAGTTTTTCGCGGCGGCGGCCTCCGCAATGACGTTCACGCGGCGGCTGTTCTTGTCGAACTTCACCTTGCCGTCCACGAGCGCAAAGAGCGTCCAATCGCGGCCCGTGCCGACGTTTTTGCCCGCGATGAACTTGCTGCCGCGCTGACGCACGATGATGCTGCCCGCGCTGACGACCTCGCCGCCAAATTCTTTTACACCCAGCCGTTTGCTGACGCTGTCGCGCCCGTTGCGGACGCTGCCTTGACCTTTTTTATGTGCCATAAAAGTTGATGGTTGAAAGTTGAGAGCGGAAAATCAGGCGTTAATGGCGGTGATTTTCACCACCGTCAGTTCCTGACGATGGCCGATGGTCTTATGATAGCCCTTGCGGCGTTTCATCTTGAACGTGAGCTTGTGTTCGCCGCGCTTGTGCTCGACGACATCCGCCACGACGGTGGCACCGCTGACGGTGGGCGCGCCGACGGAAAGCTTGCCGTCGTTGTTGACGAGCAACACGCGGTCGAACGTGACCGGCTTGCCCGCCTCGACTTCAAGGCGTTCGATTTCGAGCTTGTCGCCGGCGGCGACGCGATACTGTTTGCTGCCTGTTTCTAAAACTGCATACATAAATTTTCCCGCAAAGGGTCGGACATTGAACCAGATTTTCGGAAACTGTCAACGCCTGATTTTTGACGATTCGGCTTGTTCCCGGCGGCGCAATTGCTGCTCCTGTTTTTTTATTTCACCTGCCAGCAACTCTTCCGCCGACCAGCCGCGCAATTGCGCGGACGACGCGAGTTCAAAAAGTTCCCTTGCCAAAGCCGTCTTCGCGAATTTTTGTTTTGAAACCCCTTCTTCCGCAAGCAGCTTTGCCTTGCGCGCCTTCTTCAAAAGCTTTTCCGCGCGCAGCAGCGCAGGCAAATGTTTTGGAATTCCATCAAGCGCAGAATGACGCGCGTGTTTTGTTCCGTGCTTTTCCGCATTTTTAATTTTTTCCCAGTTCGCCCAGACTTCGTCCACGTTCTTGACCTTGGTTGTGGCGAACACATGCGGATGACGGCGGACGAGCTTCTCGACGATCATGCGGCAGACCTTTCCAAAATCAAACGCACCGCGTTCGCGCGCAAGTTGGCAGTGAAAAACCACCTGCAACAGCAAGTCGCCCAGCTCCTCGGCCATTTCGTGGTCGTCGCGCGCCTCGATGGCGTCAATCAATTCGTAAACTTCCTCGATTGCGTGACGCCGCAATGTCAGGTGCGTCTGCTCGCGATCCCACGGACAGCCTTTGGGCGAACGCAGCTTCGCCATGACTTCGAGCAGATCGTTTATTGCAGGTTTTTGTTTCATGTTTTTGCCACAGAGACACAGAGGCGCAGAGATTTTCAATTTGGATTTTCTCTGCAACTCGGCGTCTCTGCGGTGAATTATAAAATCACCAAATCGTCGCGATGCACGAGTTCCACACGCGCGAGTTTTTTGGCGCGGATTTCTTCGCCGCTGAATTTCACGATGCCACGCGCGAATTCCGTTCCGTTCAAATCACAAATGCGAACGACTTCTTCAGCCGCAAAATCGCCTTCGCAGCGCGCGACGCCGGGCGGCAACAGGCTTTTTCCGCTTTCGCGCAACGCCTTTTTTGCGCCGTCATCCACGAACAGCGCGCCTTTGGGATGATGAAAAAATGCGATCCAGCGCTTGCGGCCCTGCAATTTGTTCGGCTGCGCGACAAATAGCGTTCCTTCATTTTCGCCTGCCAGGATTTTCGCGAGCACGTTTTTCTTTTTGCCCGACGCGATAACGAGCGGAATTCCAGAACGCACAACGATTTTCGCCGCTTCAATTTTAGATTTCATTCCGCCGACGGCAGTTTCGCTGGTCGTTCCGCCGGCGAGTTTTTCAATTGTCGAATCAACGCGTTCTATGACGGAAATTGTTTTTGGATTCGACTTGCTGAAATTTTCGATGACGCCGTCCACGGTCGTCAAAATCACAAGCAAGTCAGCGGGCAGCAGCGACGCGACGAGCGCGGAGAGTTTGTCGTTGTCACCGAACTTGATTTCGGTGAACGACACCGCGTCGTTTTCGTTGATGATCGGCACGACGCCGCGACCGAGCAGTGTGACGAGCGTGTTGCGCGCGTTGAGATGCCGCTCGTGATGTTCGAGATCGTCGTG
>CAYPTV010000462.1:0-2880 GCA_964413505.1 uncultured Bifidobacteriaceae bacterium
TTTCCAGCGCGCGCGCGTCCACGCCGCCGGTCATCGTGCGTCCGCTGCCGCCGTGGACGCTGTTGTAGGCGCGGGCGACGCGGGTGATGGAATCGAGCAGCACGAAAACGTCCTTGCCGGATTCAACCATGCGGCGGCAGCGCTCGATCATGAAGCGCGACAGGCGGACGTGCGTCTCCAAATCCATGTCGTTGGACGACGCGACGACCTCGGCCTTGACCGAGCGTTGAAAATCCGTGACTTCCTCCGGTCGCTCGTCAATGAGCAGCACCATCACGAAAACTTCCGGGTGGTTCGTGGTGATGGCGTTGGATATTTGCTTGAGAATGGTGGTCTTGCCCGTGCGCGGCGGCGCGACGATCAATCCGCGCGTGCCACGGCCTATCGGGGTGACGAGGTCAATGACGCGCGTCTCGATCAGGTCCGGCGTGGTTTCCAGGTTGAATTTTTCAATGGGGTCAATGCTCGTGAGATTTTCAAAACGCACGGCCTTGGTGTAATCCTGGAACGCCATGTCATTGACGGTGTCAACGGTCTTGAGCTGCGGGCTTGTGCCGCGATGCGGCGGCTGCGTGGTGCCGACGACGTGGCTGCCCTCGCGCAAAAAATTGCGGCGGATGGTGTCGGGCGTGACGAAGATGTCGGTGGGCTTGGGATGAAAATGGTTCTGCGCGGTGCGGAGAAACCCGAACCCCTTTTCGGAGATTTCGAGATAGCCCGAACCGGCGTCCGACGGCTTTTCGCCGTTGTTTTTTGTGTCGCTCATAAATGTTGTGTGTCCAAAGGCTAAAAATCCGCCCGAAAACCGGTGTTGAACTTTGAATTTTCTGGAAATTGCCGCGGCGGAAATATGATTTAGAAAACCCTTCCAACCGCAGACATCAAACCTTTGACGAGCCATTAACTACAATTAAAGCCGCTCTAATGCAACAACTATTTTTCAAAGCAGAACTGGCATCTCGCTGTAAACAGATTATGCAGCATTTATGACTAATCCCATTTTGCTTCGACTTCATTGCTGAAAAATACACCCCTAGAATAATTGCCGCAACGAATCCAGCCTGACCGTTCGCGGCCATCTCGGTCACGGACTTTTACAAAGAAAATAACTTGATTTCGGCTATTCGTCCACCATTTGAATGGCCCAGTAAAAAACTTATACCTCTGCCTACTTTGAGTAATCTGAAATCCATTCTCCTCTGCCCAGTTTTGCAAAATGATTTTTGATCGCCTATCGAACCACCAAAAACCAGCAACGACGAAAAGCCCCAATAAACTTGGAAGGACAATTTGCGTTATGGTTTCTTTGTCCATGTGCGCTAAACTTTTCAGCCTCCAACTTCCGCGCGCGCTTCCGCCGCAAGCGCGGTGCTCAAATAACGCTCGCCCGTCGAGCAGGCCACGGTGACGATGAGCTTGCCCTTGTTTTCAGGACGCTTGGCAACCTCAATCGCGGCGACAACATTCGCGCCGGTGGAAATGCCCACCAAAATTCCTTCTTCCTTCGCCAGCCGCCGCGCCATCGCAAACGCGTCGTCGTTGGAAACCTGCACGCATTCGACGATCTGCGGATTGCCCGCGCCGTCCTTCAAATGCAGGTTGCCCGGAACAAATCCCGCGCCCGTGCCCTGAATCTTGTGCGGGCCGGGCTTGACCGGCTGGCCTGCGAGCGTCTGCGAAATGACCGGCGAATCTTTCGGCTCGACGGCTATGGCCTGAAACGAGGATTTTTTCGGTTTGATAAATTCAACGCAGCCAGTGATCGTCCCGCCAGTCCCGACCGCCGCGACCAAAATGTCAATTTTGCCATCCGTGTCTTCCCAAAGTTCCACTGCCGTCGTCTTCGCGTGAATGGCCGGGTTCGCCGGATTGTTGAACTGCTGCGGAATCCAGGAGTTCGGCGTTTCTTTCGCCAGCGCCTCGGCACGCGCAATCGCGCCTTTCATGCCTTCCGCGCCGGGAGTCAAAACCAGCTTCGCGCCGAGCATCGCGAGCAACGTGCGGCGCTCAAGCGACATCGTTTCCGGCATTGTGAGAATGAGCTTGTAGCCCTTGGCCGCCGCGACGAACGCGAGCGCGATGCCGGTGTTGCCGCTTGTCGGCTCGATGATGATGGTGTCTTTCTTCAACACGCCGCGTTTCTCCGCGTCCTCGATCATCGCCATGCCGATGCGGTCCTTGACGCTGCCGAGCGGATTGAAAAATTCGCACTTGAGCGCGATGGTCGCGGGCAGTCCGGCGGTGACCTTGTTCAGTTTTACCAGCGGCGTGCGGCCGACGGTTTCGATGATGTTGTTGTAAATGTGTCCCATAATTTTATTTGATCAATTGGTTAAGCTGCGCGTTCAGAAATCTTGGCGAAAAGAATTTTGCGGGCAAGCAATTTCTATTCTGGACATGCTGCCCGGAATATCACCTGCTGAATCTCTGAGGTAAAAAATTAAAAAACTGCGTTCTCCAGTCTTGTCAGGAAGCCGCCAGATGGATGCACGGAATGCCTGGAATCCGCAATCCCTGTCCCAAAAGTTGGTTCAGCTATCAGTCTTCACGGCGATACGATCTGGAAGAAGCCTGCGTTGTTTGTGACAGGCACATTGGTGAAACCATAGCTGCCGTCCGTCCCAACCACATTCGTCGCCACCGGCGTCCAGCCGGACACCGGCAAAGCCAAGTTCGTCGTGGTCAAAATCCGATAGGTCTGCCCCGCCGGACCGTTCATGCCGCTGAAAATGAATTCCCCGCCTAACAGGGTCGGCTGGTTCAGTGTCGGCTTGGGCAGCACCACGACGTAGTTGGTCGCCGCGCTGGACCCTCCTAACCCGCTGGCGGTGAGAATGACGAGGTTGGTTCCCAGATTGAGGTAAGTGTCGCTTACGTTGT
>CAYPTV010000463.1:0-2879 GCA_964413505.1 uncultured Bifidobacteriaceae bacterium
ACGAGGCTGTAACCGCGTTCGATCAATGCGAGGACGGCCTCGCTTTTGCCGATGCCGCTGTCGCCGCGAATCAGCACGCCGACGCCGAGGATGTCCACCATGCTGCCGATTTCCGTGCCGCGCGGCGCGAACATGTTTTCCAGCTCCAGCGTCGCGGCGTTGATGAAGGTCATTGTGACGAGCGGGCTTTGAAAAACCGGCACGCCCGCCTTTTCGGCGGCGGCGAGCAGCTCCTTGTCCGGCTTCAATCCGCGGCTGAAAATGATGCACGGAATTTTATAGGCGAACAAATAAGCGTAGCGCGATTCGCGCTGCCTGGTCGAAAGCGACCGCAGATAAAAAAATTCCGCATGGCCGAAGACCTGCACGCGTTTGTAGGCGAAATATTGCGTGAATCCGCTCAACGCGAGCCCGGGGCGGTTCACGGTCGGCTCGCGGATGATCCGCTTCAATTCCGCCGAAGCCGAAAGCAGCCGCATTTGCAGCGCGCCGCAATGCTCCTTGAAAAATTGCTCAACTGTGATGGATGGCTGTGCCATTGGCTTCGTTATATGGTTGAATCACAAATTAAACTCCGGCCCCAGATAAATCTCCCGAGCCTTCGGGTCGTTCGCCAGAAATTCCGCCGAGCCTTCGACCAGCACCTGACCTTTATAGATGATGTAGCCGCGGTCAATAATTTTCAACATTTCCCTCACGTCATGGTCGGTGATGAGAATTCCCAGACCGCGATCCTTGAGCCGCCGGACGATTTTTCCCACCTCGTATTTCGCGATGGGATCAATTCCCGCGAACGGCTCGTCCAGCAAGAGCAGTTTCGGGCTTGTGACCAGTGCGCGCGTGATTTCCAGACGCCGTTTTTCGCCGCCGCTCAATTGATACGCCTTGCTCTTGGCGACCGGCGTCAAATCCAATTCTTCGAGCAGATATTTCAAACGAACCGCGCGCTCGTCGCCGGACAGCTTGCACGTCTCCAAAATTGCCAGGATGTTTTCCTCCACGGAAAGTTTGCGGAAAACCGACGGCTCCTGCGTCAAATAGCCGATCCCAAGCCGCGCGCGCTTGTGCATCGGCAGCGCCGCGATTTCGTGGCCGGAAAATTTCACCGCGCCCCCGTCCGGCTTGACGATGCCGACGACCATGTTGAACGTCGTCGTCTTGCCCGCGCCGTTCGGCCCGAGCAGCCCGACGATTTCACCCGCGCCCACGTTCACCGAAACGCCGTCCACCACGCGCCGTCCGCCGTATTGCTTCGCCAGTTTTTCCGTGGAGAGCAGCGCTCCGTTCGATTTTGGCGCGGACGTTTCCATTCAAAATAGTTTTGGCATGAGCGGATTGTTGGTGCCTGCGGCCGGCGAATTCGTGTCCGTTTTTCCAATGTTAACGTTCGGGCTGGAAACCATGTGTGGATTCTTTTCCCAACCGTGGCCGGTTGCGCGATCCCAGATGATCACGTCGGCGGTGTTTGTGCCCTGCGCGTTCACAACCTGAGGATTGCCCGTAAGAGTGATGGGTTCGTTCGTCATGGATTCCTGCACCTTGTAGTCGTAAACCGCCTTGTCACACGTCACGTGGTTTGTCTCGCCTTTTTCATCCGTGGCGTCAATCACCACGTTCGTCTCGGCGACGACGTGCTGGATGCGCCCGCCTGCCGGCGGCAAGTCCACGGTGAGCTGCGCGCAGGTCAATTTCATCTGCGGGCTGTCCACGCGCACATTGCCGCGATAAACCGCCTGCCGCCCGTTCAAATCAAAATCCGCAGTGTCCGAATCAATCTTCGTCGGCGCGTTCGTCTTCGGCGCCGGCGGCTGTGGCGGCGGCGTGTTCGTCGTCACCAGCGCGAGAATTTCCGCGACGGCGTTCGTGCTGACCGCGTTCGTGCCCGCCATGTTCGTCTGCGCGCGCAAAATCCATGCGCCGGCCAACGCGATCAATGCGATGAAACAAATTTTATTCACAATCCGGTTTTACTTTCGAGCGCGCCCTGAATCACGGTCTGGACGTGATTTGAAATAGTGAGCCATTGGTTCGTCTGCCGCCACAAAAAACCTTCGCCCTCGATGCGGAGGTTTCCGTCGCCTGTCCGCATTTTCAGATGCCCCGGCGAATTCGCCATTCCATTCTGCATGTCATAGACGCAATCCGGCGCTTCCGCGACCGCCTCCAGCTTGCCTTCCACGTCGAACTCTTCAAGCTTGAGCTGCTTGATGGCGAGCAGCCCGCCCGGCTGCGGCGACGCCTCCGTGCCCGACATCCGAGACTTCATCTGCTGCGCGTGCGGCGCGTCAAAATATTCCACCGAGCTGAAATTGCTCGCGTGGCCGGCGGTGTTCTGCTGCGCACGGACAAGCGTTGCGGCAAACCATGCCGCCGCAACAATCAATGCCGCCGGAACCGCGTTGTGGAATTTGATTTTCATTCCGAATAATGCGCTACAAACGAATCCCATTTTCCCTGCGCCTTCAAAATCATCTCGATGATTTCGCGTATGGCACCGTGGCCGCCCGCCGCGCGCGTAGTGAAATGCGCCGCAGCTTTTGCCTCGCTGACGCCGTCTGCAACAGCAACGGCTAGGCCGGCGCGGTTTAACGGGCCCAAATCAACTATATCATCTCCGACAAAACAAACGTCGTTCCAACTCAATCTTTCCTGCGCCAGAAGCTCCTCAATCGCGCCGGTCTTGCTCAAACGGTCGCGTTGCTGGACGAGGAAATGAATTTTCAATTCTTCCGCGCGCAATTTTGTCGCCGGCGACGGACGCGCCGAGACCCAGCCGATTTTCAAGCCTGCGCGCCTCGCCAGAACCAGACCGAGGCCGTCGCGGATGTCAAAGCGTTTGAACTCGCGCTCGCCGCCGATGAAAATCGAGCCGTCCGTCA
>CAYPTV010000464.1:0-2872 GCA_964413505.1 uncultured Bifidobacteriaceae bacterium
CAGGCCCGCGCCGTTGACGAGGCACGCGATGCTGCCGTCGAGCTTGATGTAATTGAGCGAGAATTTGGACGCCTCGATCTCAAGCGGTGCTTCCTCGTTCAGATCGCGCATCTCCAAAATGTCCTTGTGGCGATAGAGCGCGTTGTCATCGAGCGAAATTTTTGCATCCAGCGCGACAACGGTTTCTTTGCCGTCGGCAAGTTCCACAACTGCCAGCGGATTGAGTTCCACCATCGCGGCGTCACATTCCCACCAGGTATTGTAAACGCCGGTGACGAGCTTCACGCCTGCATTGAACAAATCGCCTTTGAGGCCAAGTGCAGATGCAATTTTGCGCGCCTGATACGGCATGATGCCGACGGCGGGATCAATCGTTTCCTTGAAAATCTTTTCGGGATGCTTTTCCGCCACTTCCTCGATGTCCATGCCGCCCTCGGTGCTGGCCATGATGAGCGGGCGCGATGTCTCGCGGTTCAGCAGCACGGCGAGATAAAATTCCTTTTTGATCTTTGCGCCGGCGGCGATGAGCAGCGTCTGCACCTGCCGGCCTTCAGGACCGGTCTGCTTGGTCACGAGCGTCTGGCCGAACATCTTCTCTGCGAAACCCACCGCCTCGTCCACCGACGACGCCACTTTCACGCCGCCCTGAAAGCCGCTCTTGAAAGTTCCCTTGCCGCGTCCGCCGGCATGGATCTGCGATTTGACGACGACCTTGGCGCTGCCGCTGGCGACGATTTTATCCGCGGCGGGGCGCACCTCGGCGAGCGACTTGGCGGGGATTTCGAGAGTGACGGCGACGCCATATCTGGCGAGCAACTGCTTGGCTTGGTATTCGTGGATGTTCATATCAAAAATGTAATCGCTGAATTAAAAACGATTGCCGCCGGAAATCAACTTTTAAGCGAAGCAGCTCGGATTTTTCTACTGGTTTTCTTCAAAGGCCGCAACGATTGGCCGGTGGTCGGAGCCGATGCCCCAGTTCGGGATTGTTGGAATGTAAGTTTCGCTAGTCACCCAATAATGCGCCATCGCGGGACTCAGTAATATATAATCCATTCGGCTGTAAGTGTCGTCCGCGCCGTAGAAATAGGTCCATGCCGCGTTGCGCGGCTCGAAATAGGGCGGCTGGCCGGGCGCGCTGTCGCCGTTGCGCTCGGCGGGGCGCGTGTCGGTGAGCTTGAATCTGCCGCGCCCGATGATTTCCTTCAGCGAATCGGAATCCTTCGTGTCGTTGAAATCGCCGAGGACAATCAGTCTTGCGTCCGGGTTCGCCTTGAAATGTGTGTCAATGATGCCGCGCAAGACGCGCGCCTCGCAAAGCCGTTCCTCGGCTTCGTCGGCGTCCGGCACGATGCGGCGCGATTTCAAATGCGCGGCGACGAGCGTGAAATTGAAATTCATCGCGGCCTGGATTTCCACTTCCGCAAATCCGCGCTCGACGTGAAAGCGTTTTCCGTCGAGAAGAAATTCGTCGTTCGTGTGCGGATGCCGCGCGATGATGGGAAATTTGCTCAACACGGCGACGTGGATGTTCGTGTCCGTTCCTTCAACGTAATCCCAAAATGGAAAATCAATTCCATCGGCCTTGAGCGATGCGCGCAATTCCATCAGCGCGTTGGTCGCGCCCATTTCTTCGAGCGCGAGCACATCGGGATTCATGGCCATGATGCTTTCGCGGACTTTGGCCTTGGCTTCGGCGGATTTGACGAGGTGGCGCGATTCGGTCGGCTGATCGAGATAATTTTCGACGTTGTAAGTGGCGACGCGGAAGGATTCAGCGGCAAAGGAAATTGGGCAAAGGAAAAAAAATGCAAAAATGACGACGCAAGTTCTTTTCATGATTAAGCTGCAAGTTGTCAGAGGCGCGCCATTTTCGCCAGAGAACATTTTTGCCATTTAATTCAAACCTGCTATTTTCGTTTCATGTCTCGAACGAGCCGGAAAAATTCCGCCGCGCACCTGCACGACAAGCAGAGCGAGCGCGACACGCGTGAACTGCGCATTGACAAGGTCGGCGTGCGCGGTCTGCGCTTTCCCATCCGCGTGCGCGACCGGGCGCGAGCGTTCCAAAACACCGTCGCAACCATCGGGATGTTCGTGGACTTGCCGAAGGAATTCAAGGGCACGCACATGAGCCGCTTCGTCGAGGTGCTCAACGCGCACGGCAACGTCATCCACGTTGAAAACATTTCGGACATCCTGCATGAGCTTCAAAAAAAACTGAACGCGGCCACGTCGCATCTGGAGATAGAATTTCCATATTTCATGTCCAAGAAATCGCCGGTGTCACGGCTGGAAAGTTTAATGGATTACACCGCGCGTTTCGACGCAGCAGCGTGCGGCGATGAAATTGATTTTGTGCTGACGGTGAAGGCGAACGTGACGACGCTCTGCCCGTGCTCCAAGGCGATTGCCAAATACGGCGCGCACAACCAGCGCGGCGAGGTGACGGTGGCGATCCGATCCCGCAAAATCGTCTGGATCGAGGATTTGATCGCGATGATCGAGAAGTCGGCGAGCTCAGAACTTTACGCGCTGCTCAAGCGGCAGGATGAGAAGGCGGTGACGGAGCGGGCGTATGAAAATCCGGTGTTCGTGGAGGACCTGGTGCGCAATGTGGCGCTGCGGTTGAACGCGGATAAGCGGGTGATCTGGTATAAGGTCGAGGCGGAAAACTTCGAGAGCATCCACAATCACAACGCGTATGCGTGCATTGAGAAGGGCTGTTAAGCTAATGGCCAAACTTAAGTAATTGCTCATTCGCTCCCCCGCTTTACAAGCGTCCGGCATCCGAAAATTTTTCGCTTGCCAAATTCTTCCGGGAGGCGTAAACCGAATCCGTAAATCGGAAAGTTCCAAACGAATGCAATAA
>CAYPTV010000465.1:0-2863 GCA_964413505.1 uncultured Bifidobacteriaceae bacterium
TGCTGCCTTCCTTGTTGATGCCGTGGTTGTAAATGATGTCGAACTCGGCCTCGGCGAACGGCGGCGCGACCTTGTTCTTCACGACCTTGACGCGGACGTGATTGCCGGTGGCGTTGCCCGCGTCGTCCTTGAGCGTGTCCTTGCGGCGGATGTCGAGGCGGACGCTCGCGTAAAATTTCAGCGCCTTGCCGCCGGGCGTTGTCTCGGGATTGCCGAACATCACGCCGACTTTTTCGCGGAGCTGGTTTGTGAAAATGCAGGTCGTCTTGGACTTGCCCAAAATCGCGGTGAGCTTGCGGAGCGCCTGGCTCATGAGCCGCGCCTGCATGCCCATCGTGGCCATGCCCATTTCGCCTTCAAGCTCGGCCTTCGGCACAAGCGCGGCGACAGAATCAATCACGATGACGTCCAGCGCGTTCGAGCGCGCGAGCGTTTCGCAAATCGTCAGCGCCTCTTCGCCGGAGTCCGGCTGCGACACAAGCAGGTCGTCCAGATTCACGCCGAGTTTTTTTGCGTAGCCCGGATCAAGCGCGTGTTCGGCGTCAATGAACGCCGCGAGTCCGCCGGCCTTTTGCGCGTTTGCGATCACATGGAGCATGAGCGTGGTTTTGCCGGAAGATTCCGGCCCGAAAATTTCTACTACGCGGCCGCGCGGAATGCCGCCGACGCCGAGCGCCAGATCAAGCGCGAGAGCGCCCGTGGGGATGATTCCGATTTTGACCTTCGACTGCGCGTCACCGAGCCGCATGATCGCGCCGTCGCCGTAGCTTTTGTGGATGCTGGAAATGGCGGCTTCGAGTTCGCGTTGATGCGGCGGGGCGGCTTTCGTTTCAGGGGCGGATTTTTCAGGGGATTTGTCAGATTTGGAGGCCATAAATTTTACAGTGTTGATTTTTTATCTTCAGGAGTGCGACAGTAATAAATCAGGCCGGAATAGTCAAACGCCGGTTGTTCGCCGGATTAAGATTTAGCACGCTGGTTTTTGGTGGTTTAACGGGAGAGCCGCCGGTGCCGCCAACGACGGGTTAGGAAGTCCCAGGCAAAAAACGATCAGGTTGGGTTGCCTGACTGCGTCCCCTGCGCGCCGACGAGCATTTGTCGCCTGTTTATTTCATTGCGCCTTCGTGATTGATTTTTCAGCACATATCACAAACACTGCTCGACCCAATGGCCGAGCCGAAAGAAAATTTGCAGATGGAAAAAATCGTGTCGCTGTGCAAGCGGCGCGGGTTCATTTTTCAATCCTCCGAGATTTACGGCGGCATCAACGGCTTTTGGGATTACGGCCCGCTCGGCGCGGAACTCAAGCGCAACGTCAAGGAACTCTGGTGGCACGCCATGACCCGCCAGCGCGACGACGTCGCCGGCCTCGAAGCGACCATCATCATGTCGCCGCAAATCTGGAAAGCCAGCGGCCATGTGGACACGTTCAGCGATCCGATGGTTGATTGCAAAGGCTGCAAAAAAAGATTTCGCGCCGATCAAATTGAACCGCAAAGTGGAATTGTTTATCACTTTTCTGGAGCATACGAAGGTTCTAAATTCAATCCATTACTTGATCAGTATCAAACAGACTTCCGCGATGCGGTAAAATATAAGGTTCAACAATTTGCTGAAATTTATAAAAAAAATGCCGACCCCGCTGAAGCTAGTGAACAAACATTTAACGCGCTCTTAAAGTTTCAGTCACAATTCCAAACAGAATACGCACAAATTAATTGTCCGGGTCTTTCGAAATTACATAAAGAATATTCAGAAGCGATTGAAAATAAGTGCAACATTCCCATTTCAGTTTTATTACTTCCAGGCAAGCCATCTGAAAGTGCGCATAAAATTGCCATGCAATTCTATCAGCAAAGAGGAATCAATACCCCAAATTTACTGGATGAGCGGATAGAAAAAGTTGAGAACTCAACTCGTTTTTGCAACGAATGTCAGTCTGAACTTACCGAACCCAAGCCATTCAACTTGATGTTCAAAACTTACGTTGGGCCAGTAAATGTTTCCGCGCTTGATTACAAGCCGGACATTGACCCTAAAAAAGTTGAAGAATGGTTTAAGGCTTTCAATGAAGGTGAGAAAAACATTGCTTATCTCCGCCCCGAAACCGCGCAGGCGATTTTCGCGCAGTTCAAAAATGTTTTGGAAACGTCGCGGCAACGCGTCCCGTTCGGCATCGCGCAGGTCGGCAAGGCGTTTCGCAACGAAGTCACGCCGCGCAATTTCACCTTCCGCTCGCGCGAGTTCGAGCAGATGGAACTGGAATTTTTCATCAAGCCGGATGAAGCCATCGAGGCCATCCACGGATCGGTGGCGACGCTCGAAACCACAGACCCAAAATCCAAGACGCCAGACCCTCAACCCAACTGGGGCTGGCAGGCGTGGCATCAATACTGGGTCGAGGAACGCGTGCGCTTTTACGAAGGCATCGGGCTGTCGCGCGCGACGCTTGGTTTTCACAAGCAGACGCCGGCGGAACTCGCGCATTACGCGCGGGCCTGCACGGACATTTTGTTCAAGTTCCCGTTCAGCAAAAAGGACGAGCAGGGCAACGTGGCCGGCGACGAACTGGAAGGCATCGCCGCGCGCAGCGATTTTGATTTGAGCCAGCACCAGCGTTTTTCCGGCAAGCCGATGGGCGTGTTCGACGACGAATTGCGCGCCGCGTGGGCGAAACTCGACGAAGCAAAAAGGAAAGATCTTTGGCAGCGCTATTTTCAAAACCGGAAAAATTATTTGGAAAAATCCGGCGTTGAATCGAAGCAGGCGGAAAAAGATGCGACGGACGACGCGAACGGTCTGGCGAAAGGCCAATATATTCCGCACGTCATCGAGCCGAGCGCGGGCGTGGACCGCTTGATTC
>CAYPTV010000466.1:0-2861 GCA_964413505.1 uncultured Bifidobacteriaceae bacterium
CCGGCAGCATGAAACACGACATCACGCTGTCCGTCGGCGGCACGTCAGTCATCATCGCCACTTTATTCTGGCTCGCGCATCGCCGCATCAAGCCGATGCTCTGGCTGCTGACGTTGCTGGCGCTGATTTTGGCCGCGACGCTTGCGCTCGGCGGATTGGTTTTCGGCGCGATCAACGTCATCAGCATGGGCTTCGCGGCCATCCTGCTCGGCCTCGCGGTGGACTACGCTGTCGTGCATTATCAGGAAGCGCTCGCACATCCCAATTTATCCATTCCGCAAGTGCGCCGAGCCATCGCGCCCGCGATTTTTTGGGCGGCGGTCACCACCATTTCGGCGTTTCTCGTTTTGAATTTCGGCGGACTGCCCGGCCTCGCGCAACTCGGCTCGCTCGTCGGCATCGGCGTCGCGCTCTCGGCCTGCGTGATGATTTTTGCGTTTCTGCCGCCGCTGTTTCCGAACAGGATGCGGCAAAATAATTTCGCGCCGTTGGAAAATAAGATTGAACCCGCCGTGCCGCTGAATCCGATTCGCAAAAAAATTGTCTTTGCCGTCACATCAATTTTAATCCTTTTCTGCACTGCAATTTTATCGCGCGGCCTGCCGAAAATGGATGCAAGTGCGAGTGCATTGCAGCCGCGCGACAGCCAAGCTTACGCGACGCTCGACGCTATCAAAAACAATCTCGGCCAAAAGCGCGAACCCCTCTGGCTCATTGTCGCCGGACAAAACGAAAATGACGTAGCACAAAAACTTTCAGCCATCGAACCCGTTTTGGAAAACGCCGTTTCAAACGGAGCGCTTGCCAGCTTTGAATCGCCAAACGCGCTTTGGCCGCGACCGGATTTTCAAAATCAAAATCGCGGCGTCGCGAAGGAATTGATTTCTGAACGGACCGCTTTTCATTCCGCCGCCGCGACAAACGGCTTTGCCGAAAATTCGCTCGGCCTCACGGACGAAATTCTTTCGACGTGGCAACGGGCGATTTCCAGCGAAAAAGTATTCTGGCCGACCAATCCGCTTGACGATTGGATTTTTGAGAAAATTTCCGCCCGTGAAACCAATCAATTTCTTGCCGCTGCATTTCTGTTTCCCGCGACGAACGCGACGACAGCTTCGTTTACACAGCTCGATTCGCAATTGCCGCGCGACGGCGTCTGGCTTTCCGGTTGGGAACTGCTCGGCGGAACGGTTCTGGCAGCCGTCAAAAGCAATCTCTGGAAGCTGCTGTTGCCGATGGCCGGTCTCATTTTGCTTTCGCTCTGGCTGGCGTTCCGGCGGTTCGAGGAAATTTTTTTCAGCCTCGGCATTTTGTTGTTGAGCGGATGTTGCCTGCTCGCCGTCATGAAAATCTGCGGCTGGCAATGGAATCTGCTCAACCTCATGGCGCTGCCGCTGATTCTCGGCACGGGCGTGGACTACAGCATTTTCATGCAACTCACGCTGCGCCGCTGTCACGGCGACCTGCAAATGGCGCATCGTTCGGTCGGTCGCGCTCTGCTGCTTTGCGGCGGCACGGCGATTGCCGGTTTCGGCTCGCTCGGCCTGTCGAGCAACGCCGGGATGTCGAGCCTCGGTCGCGTCTGCGCCATCGGCATCGCGGGCAACATGCTCATCTCGATTTTTCTGCTGCCCGTCTGGTGGAAATTCGTTCTTGGAAATAAAAATCTTGAGACGCCAGCAAATAAAACTTTTGCACCGTCGCATTTTTACGGCGCGCGCCTCTGGCAAATCGGCCTGACGTTGGCGCGGCTTTTTCCGAAATCATTTCTCCGCGCGTTTGCAAAACTTGCCGCCGCGATTTACTGGCGGCTGGCTGCGCATCGCCGTGAAATCGTCGTCCAAAATCTGTTGCCGGTTTTTAACGGCGACTGCAAGCAAGCGACAATCGCCGCGCGAAAATTATTCACGGAGTTTTTGCTCAAGCTCGCGGATTTGTGGTCCTTCGAAGGCGGCGTGGCGGTCGCCGATTGGTTCGTGGACTGGAACGGCTGGGAGATTTTCGCGACTGCCGAGGCGCGCGGGCGCGGCGTCCTGCTCGTGACGCCGCATCTCGGCAACTGGGAACTCGGCGGCGCATTCATGGCGCGGCATGGCTGCAAGCTGCTCGTGCTGACCCAGGCCGAACCCGATCCGCGCCTGACCGCGATGCGCCAGGCATCGCGCGCGCGCTGGGGCATCGAAACGCTCGTGGTCGGCGAGGACGCGTTCGCGTTCGTCGAAATCATCAAACGTTTGCAGCAGGGCGCGACAGTCGCGCTGCTCGTGGACCGTCCGCCAGCGCCGACGGCGGTGACCGTGGATTTGTTCGGCAAAAAATTCTCCGCCTCGATTGCCTCTGCCGAACTTGCCCGCGCTTCCGGTTGCGCCATCGTGCCGACATTCATCGTGCGCGAGGCGGACGGCTATCGTGCGCAGATTTTGCCGGAAATCGCCTACGACCGCGCCGCCATCGGCAGCCGCGAGGCCCGCATCCGGCTGACGCAGGAAATCCTGCGTGCGTTCGAGCCGGTCATCCGGCAGCATCCCACGCAGTGGTTTCACTTCGTCCCGGTCTGGCCGGAGGAAAAATCAAAATGAAAATGCTCCGACAACTTTTTCTCGCACTCGGAATAATTTCCGCGCTGCAAAACATCCGCGCTGATGAAACCGGTTCGGTTTTGGACGGTTGGTTTGCCGCGCAAAAAAATGTTCAAACCTGGTCGGCGGATTTTGTCCAGACTCGCACATTGAAAGCACTGACCCGGCCGCTCAACGCCAGCGGCCACATTTCCTTTGGCGCGCCGGGCGATTTTCGCTGGGAACTCGGCCGGCCTGCGCAAACCATCGCGCTGCGGCATGGCGACGAAATGTTCGTGATCT
>CAYPTV010000467.1:0-2860 GCA_964413505.1 uncultured Bifidobacteriaceae bacterium
GACCTTCCCAATTTCCCCGTCAAGGCTGTCCAATTTGTAACCTTCCAGTGTTTTGGCTTTGCTTAACATAATAATTCTTTCGTTTTTGCGTTTCGTTTTTGTTCACTGCTGGTGTCTGGCCGAAAGCATGTTTGAAAAATCGGTCACACCGCGATCAGCACGGGTGCTAACACTCAAATTTGTGCCGATGGGAACGGCTTCGCTATGGGGTAAAACCCGACCGTGGTGGCTGCGGGACAGCACCGGAGGATTTTAACGCAGAGACGCAAATTGACGCTGACAAATAAATTAACTGCGCAAACTTCACGCATGGCGAAAAAAGTTGCTGCGAAAGAATCTGTTGCCGCTCCACGACAGAAATCCTCGACGAGCACATTGCGAAGAAGCTGGCGTGATGCAGCCTGAAAAATTTGCCGGACAGATGCTTGAAACTCTGCTAATCTACCGTGCCGTTTAATTGTTTGTTTAACCGATGAAAGAGCCGGACAAAATTTCCGACAATGAAATAACTCCGTCCGCGGTTTATTTCAACCGCCGGAACTTCATCCGGACAGGAATCCTCGCGGCCAGCGCCGTGGCCACCGGCGTGGTTTATCGGAAGTTGAATCCCGTGGCCAAGGGCGAGGTCAAGACAGCGAAGCTCGAAGGCGTCATCTCCGCGTCGGCGGCGACCAATGCCGCTACCGGTTTCCGCGTGGACGAGCCGGAAACTTCGTTTGAAGACATTACGCACTATAATAATTTCTACGAGTTCTCGACGGACAAGGAAGGCGTCGCATCGGCGGCGCAGGGATTTGACACGAAAGGCTGGCAGGTGTCGGTCGAGGGTTTGGTGAACAAGCCCAAGGTTTTCAACCTCGACGACTTGTTAAAAATCAGTCCGCCGGAAGAACGCATTTACCGGATGCGTTGCGTCGAGGGGTGGTCCATGGTGATTCCGTGGGCGGGTTTTTCGCTGTCCAAACTTCTCGATGTGGTCGAGCCAACCAGCGCCGCGAAGTATGTGGCGTTTGAGACGCTGCTCAATCCCAAGCGGATGCCGGGTCAGCGCAGCGACGTGCTGAACTGGCCTTACGTCGAGGGTTTGCGGATGGACGAGGCAATGCATCCGCTGGCAATTCTGGCGAGCGGAATTTATGGCCGCTCATTGCCGCCGCAGGATGGAGCGCCCATCCGGCTGGTCACGCCGTGGAAATACGGTTTCAAAGGCATCAAATCCATCGTCAAAATCAAGCTGGTGGCCGACCAGCCGCGCACGAGCTGGAGCGAGTATGCGCCGAATGAATACGGCTTCTATGCCAATGTGAATCCGCAGGTGGATCATCCGCGCTGGAGCCAGGCCACCGAGCAGCGCATCGGCGCATCGGGCCGGCGTCCAACGTTGATGTTCAACGGCTACGAGGAACAGGTGGGGCATTTATACACCGGGATGGATCTGCGCAAAAATTTCTGAAGCCCGGCCATGAAAGAAAACGACATCCGCTTCATCAAGCTTCTGATTCTGGTCAACGGGCTGGTGCCGCTGGCGTTGCTGGTGTGGGATCAGGGGCACAAGCAGCTTGGCGCGAACCCGCAGAATTTTCTCATCCTGACGACCGGCATGATGACGCTGATTTTTCTGGTGCTGACAATGGCGGTGATGCCGTTGCGCAAGATCACCGGCTGGAACTGGCTGATTCAATTCCGCCGGATGCTCGGCCTTTACGCGTTCTTCTACGGCTGCCTGCATTTCCTGTGTTTCTTCAGCCTCGACCGGGGATTCAGTGTTTCCAGCACGTTGACGGAAATGCTGAAACGCAAATACCTCATTGTCGGCAGCACGGCATTGATTGTGATGATACCGCTGGCCATCACCTCCACCAATGCGATGATAAAACGGATGGGCGGCAAACGCTGGCGCGCGCTGCACCGGCTCGCTTATGTGGCGGCCATCGCGGGCGTGATCCATTATTATATGCAGGTCAAGGCGGACGTGCGCCAGCCGCTGGTGTTCGCGGCGGTGCTGGCCGTCCTGCTCGGCTACCGGCTGGTGGTTTACCTGCGCCAGACCAAACCAATCAAGGCGGCAACTCCAGCAGCCAAATAGGGATAAGGTGAACACTTCACATCTTTGCTGGCGGGCGTCACGGAATTTTTCGCAAAACCGAGCGCGCAATCATCAGTTCTTCATCCGTGCGAATGACGCGAGCCGTGACGCCGCTGGAATTTTTGGAAATTATCGCCGCATTCTTTTTATTTCGTGTCTTGTCCAATTTGATGCCAAGAAAGTCCAACCCTTCGCAGATGCGCGCTCTGACGATGGGTGCATTTTCGCCAATGCCTCCGGCGAAGACGAGCGTGTCCAATCCACCGAGCGCAGCGACGAAGGAGCCAATCCACTTTTTCGCCTGGTAACAAAATAACGCCACCGCTTCCGCCGCGCGCACATCCAGCTTTTCATGGTCGAGCAAGTCTCGCATATCGGAACTGGTCTCCGAAACGCCGAGCAGCCCGGACTTGTGGTTGACCATTTCATAAAATTGTTTTGTCGTCATCTGCTCGGTTCGCGCGAGATACGGCGCAAGGCCGGGGTCTAAATCACCGGAGCGCGTGCTCATCACCAATCCCGCCGTCGGCGTGAAGCACATGCTCGTATCAATGCTTTTACCATTACGCACGGCGGCCATGCTTGCGCCGTTTCCGAGGTGCGCGAGCATTACGCGACCTTTTTTTGCCGCCGGATCGCCGAGGCGCGCGAGTTCTTCCATCAGATAGGCATAGGACAATCCGTGAAAACCATAGCGCTGAATTCCTTTGGCATCGAAACGTCGTGGAATCGGCAGCAGCTTGGCCACGCGCGGCATGGTTTGGTGAAACGCCG
>CAYPTV010000468.1:0-2849 GCA_964413505.1 uncultured Bifidobacteriaceae bacterium
CTTTTGGGAGAAGTTTTGACCCCCTGATTAGTGTCAAACGATCAAAATTATGGCATAGTAGATATCCACAATGTCTAGCGCAAGATGCGCGAGCCGGAAGGATTGATGGCGTATGAAAGGCGAATTAGTCCGGGATGCAAGTATCCGTATGGAGCGAATAAGTTGATGTCCATTTTGCCATATTCCTGGCCATTTTTTAATTCAAGATAAAAACTGCGGTCTCCTATCTCGCCGCTTTGGCCACCTTTGATTTGTTGTTGAAGCGAGAATGAAGGCGTGTAACCATCCGTTGGCGCAGAATACATGACTGTGCCGCGCGGCTCTTCTAAAAGTCCACCGTTGATAGCTTCAATTCCAGCCGACCAATCGTAAAGTTAGCCTCTCACAACTTGGTTGGTATATTGAATCCAAACCTTCAAATCTCCACTGCCAGATTCGTCTATTGTGCCTTTAGTCAAATCAATCATATGTGACCTGCCGTCAGGCAAAACCTCAAAATCTTTTTCACCAGTTATTAGTTGCTCATGGATATTCTTGCTCCACATTTTGAAAACCGCAGGACTTTCATAAGCTCCAATTGAAGGACCAAAAACATGAGGGCAATTGTCAGGCTCTACTTCATAACCATCTTTTTGAACCGACTCTATATCTACTCCTTCACCTTTTTCATTATTTATTTCAAACCTTCCATCGTCCCCGCTTTCTTTTTCAAAACGCTGGATGTTAACATGAAGTGGAATATCGCCAGAAGCAGTAGGAGCGGAGGCCAAAGTTTGTTGAATTGAGACATTGATTTTTGCTCCTGATAAAGGATTGCCATCTTGGTCAATAATTTTTCCGTAAAATTTAATTGGTTGACTGTTTTTTTCATTGGCTTGTTGAATTGCTTCCAATTGTCTTTCTTGAAAACTTGTTGTGATTGGCCTTGAATCCGCTGGCGGGGAAGCCTTGGACTGCGAATTGCTCGAAACATTTTGGCCGTTATTGCTTACGGCAGCAGACGACACATTATTAGTTTGCTGAACTGATTCTTGCGAAGGCTTTGTCATGGCTGTTCGCTGCACTGGCCTCAGCCAAAAGGCAACAGTCAATACCACCGCCGCTAAAGCCAAAAGAGAAATTAAAAATCGTGGTCTCATATTATTTCAATTTCATTTTGACAAGCACAGTATTCCAAAATGAACCGCGTCGAGCATTATCAGAACGAAACTCGCCACTATGATCCACAGGATTGCCGCTAAAATTGTAAGGCGCAATATCTAATTCGATTTGATTGGTTATTATTCCACTTTTGAATGCCCCGCTCACATTTATCTGAGCGCCGAGCGCATAGCTTCGCGCTTCGTCACAGTGAGAAAATATTGTGTAGGTATCTGCTGGAAAATAAAGCAGTGTTGAAGGGAAAATTCCGGATGAGAAATTCGTTCCATCATACCCGTAGTCTGTATCCGGTTTTTCATGTTGATCGAACGGCCAAGTTGCCGAGTTATTCAACGCCCAATCATTGGTGTTGAAAAAGTTCACATAAATTCCCGCGCCCGCGCTGCTATTAAAATAACACGGCGCACCGCTCGTATAATAATTTGCGTAGCGGTCTGGCGTGGCGGCACTGGAGTCTCGTATCGCCGTTGTCGGGTCATAAGCGTGGGCGGAAACTGCCCCTTGCAATGCTGCGTAAGTGTTGACGATTTGGCTTGTCGCCTGCCGCAATGCTTCTCCGGCAACGACATTGCCCAAGCTGTGAGCGAGGAGATAAACATTGTTGGGATATTGAGCATTGAGATCATTGAGTTTATTGAGCAAGCCAGCCCCCGATTGCCATGCGTTCAATTCACTGTTGTCAAAATTCTGCGGATTAAATGACTGCCATGACCAACTTCCGAGCGGAAAATCATAATACGTCGGCCAGCGAAATTCTCCAAACCTGCCGTGATACCCCTGCCAATAGAGCCGCTTGAAAGCGGTTTCGGCAAAGCGGTCTTTTTCCCACGGTTCCATGTTCCAGCCATGCACAAACAAAATGTAAGGTGTGTTCGTGTCCTGTGGCGGAGTGTATTGAAATGCCGACGCACCAATCGGCAGATTTTCCGTCGCCAGATAAGCAGTGGTCATCGGTGCGTTGTTTGGCAAATCGCCCACAGTCCACCGCTCATACATCTGCTTGATGTCGTTTATTTGCAGATAAGCCGGGGCATCGGCGACGACATTTTGGTTCGCATCCAGAACTTGCAAGTCAATCTGCGCGCCGCCGGTCTGCGCGCCGCAGAAAATAAAATGTTCGTTAAAGTTCGTCGAGATATTGAAAACAATCGGCGATGAAGAAGTCAGCAAGCCGAAGTAAAGCGAAGTCGAGTTGGCGACTTGATTTGAAGCCGTGGTCTCATCAAAAAGATAATTCGTGCCGCCATTCGGTTCGACGGCTTGGAAAATCCTGATTTGTCCCGCACCGGACAAAGTCAATTGCACCGTGTAATTTGACGGCAACACTTTCATCAACGCCGCCACGCCCGGAGTCCAAAGCCGGAAATAATCCTCCAAGTCGCGCGGGCAGGGAATCGCGGGATAACCGCTCGTTGTATATTGGCAATCCGGCATGGTCGCTATCTCTGTGTCATCCTGTTCATTGGTCGAACCAAGAAGGTCATACTTCCACCGATCATAATTATTATTCGCCCAAAAAACAAATGGCTGACTCGGCGAAGTGGCATCCGCCCCGCCAAAGGACGTATCCATTGTGCCGTCGTGATTGGCATCCACATTCAGGCTGACACAATACACCGTGCAGGTGCCGCGCGCGCCGGTGTCCGGGTCGGGCATCGTCACCAACGCGGCTGTGCCGGGTTGTGTGG
>CAYPTV010000469.1:0-2838 GCA_964413505.1 uncultured Bifidobacteriaceae bacterium
CGGTTAGTCCCCATAAAACCGGGGTTTTCCGCTTCGCAATCGAGGTTATTTGCTCGGCATTCAAGGTTATTTACGTCAGATGCGAGGTTTTTTACGCCGGACGCGAGGTTTTCCGTCGCGGACATGAGGTTATTTATGCCGGACGCGAGGTTATTTATGCCGGACACAAGGTATTTTGTCGCGGATGCGAGGTTATTTATGCCGGACACGAGGTTATTTGTCGCGGATGCGAGGTATTCTGCGACAAAATACCTCGCGTGCGCGCCGGAAAACCTCTCAAAAATCGCGAATTTGACCATTTTTGACTCATTTTCAACCGCCGACCCCATTTTTCCGGGTTTTTGCGGGATTATGCAGTTTACAAAGTTTCTGGGTAGAGCGCGTTGCTCTGCCCGCCGGGTGCGTATTGCAAGAAAGGCGGCGCGCACGGAGTGTCGCGCCCTACCTGCGCCGTCGTGGTGAACCGTCATCCTGTTCATTCTCATCCTCATCGTCCTCCTCACCCCCGGTTTTGAGGATGAGGACGAGGACGAGAACGAGGATGAAAATTCCCCCAAGCCCTGCGGTGTCGTCATCCTGCTCATCCTCATCGTCATGGTCATAGTCAATTCGCGGAGCGCGGCCGTCCCCGGCCGCAGCAATTCCCGCCGGACAGGAGGCGGCTTGCAGTTTCCAGACACGCGTGGTTTGCGGACGTTGCTGCGCCCGGGGACGGGCGCACTCCGCTGTCACCAGTTGTATATTGCAACAATGGCGGCGCGCACGGAGTGTCGCGCCCTGCCTGCGCCATCGTGGTGAACCGTCATCCTGTTCATTCTCATCCTCATCGTCCTCCTCACCCCCGGTTTTGAGGATGAGGACGAGGACGAGGATGAGGATGAAAATTCCCCAAGCCCTGCGGTGTCGTTGCCAGGGCCGTCTGCCCCGGAACAAATGCCGGTTCCGGGTTGGTCTGGTCATTTGCCAGCGGGTTGTCTATGATTGCTGCACATCACGCGGCCATGAAACACAATCCGTTTCAATCCATCTACCGCGAGCAGTTCGAGGTGGTCGAACAGAGGCTCGGCAATGTCACGCTGTATCCGCACACCGACCAGTTGCCGCTGCTGCACCGCGCGCTGAACCTGGAGTTTCTCGGCCCGCTGCCGGGATACATCGCCCGCGTGGACAAGCGCGCGGACGGCTTTCACAAGATCATGCTGCGCAATGCCACATTGATGTATTGCAGCGTCCTCAACGGCGCGCGCGCGGATGAACTGCGGCTTTACAGCCTGCCCGACGCCGACCGTGTGTCGCGGCTGACCATCGTCCAGCAGGTCACCGAGAGCACGCCGCTGGGGCGCGTCCACCGGTTTCGGTTTTACGGGGCGGACGGGTTCTTCCCGGAGATCCGGTTGTCCGGCAAGCGCATCGCCTTTGCCGACCATGTGCTGCAGCGGTTCTCCCAGCGCGTGCCCAACGCCCTGGGCGCGGACATCACGAACCTGCTCAGCTCCTTTTATGGCAACAACCTCATCGGCCTGCCTGTCGGGCCGGGCCGGGCCTTCGTCATGCGATACAACGATTCCATCCTCGCCTTCACCTACAAGGAATCGGCGGATGAATACTTCCTCACCACCTGCCTGACGGTCAACGAGATGAGTTCGCTGCGGGAGGAAAGGCCCGTGCGGGCCTACAATTTCCATTACGGCGAGGCTTTTACCGAACCCGCCGACCGCAGCGAACCCGTCAAGAACATGGCGGCTTACATCGAGATCTGGCGGCAGCGGACGCCGCTTGAGGCTGTCACCAGCCTGAGACCGGAGGCGAAAAAAGATCTGCGGCGGGAATGGTCCCGGCTCGCCCAGAACATCCGGGAAATCGTCCTGATCGAGGGCCATGGCCCCGGCTCGGACATCCAGTTCCTGGATTTTATCCCCGGCCCGAGGCTCATGGAGGCCTACCCCCTCGAACCCTGTCCGGAGGGTGTAAAGCTGCGCGCCCGGATAGTGGCTCAACATCCCACAATGAAGGCCGTCATTGACAAGCACAAAGCCGATAATCTCGATTCGCTCATCCACTGACACCCGACTCCGGCGTCTGGTCACCAATCCAAGACACAGCTCCAGAGGGCTGGAGCAATCCAAGATGCTGCGCGTTTCAGCCGGTCCAAGAAACGCGCTTCAGCGTCCTGGTCTGCGGCGGCCCTCCGCCGCTATTACTGGTCACAATTAAATTATGCCAGGATTGACTAAAACTAAACCGCCCGGAAGGTCGAAACCCTCCGGGCGGCGGTGAATTGGGTTGCCGGCTTATTCGGCGATGAATTTGATGACGCGGGACTTCTCGGAACGTTTGCGCTGGTTCTCGTCGAGAATCTTTTTGCGCAGGCGCAGGTTCTTGGGCGTGGCCTCCACGTATTCGTCCACGTCAATGTATTCCAGCGCGCGTTCGAGGCTCAATTTCAACGGGGAGTTCAATTGGATGCCTTTGCCGTCGCCCTGCGAACGCATGTTGGTGAGGCGCTTTTCTTTCACGGGATTCACCGGAATGTCGTTCTCGCGCGCGTTCTCGCCGACGATCATGCCGACATAGACGTTGTCGCCAGGCTCGATCATGAGGCGTCCGCGTTCCTGCACCATGTTCAGCGCGTAACTGGTGGCCTCGCCGGAATCCATGCTGACGAGCGAGCCGTTTTTGCGCGCGGCGATCTCGCCACGGTCCTCGCCGTATTCGTGGAAGAGATGGCTCATCACGCCCATGCCCTTGGTGGAATTGACGAGGTCGGTCTCAAAGCCGATAAGCCCGCGCATCGGCACGAGCGCCTCGACGGAGACCTGGTTGCCGACGTGGTTCATG
>CAYPTV010000470.1:0-2831 GCA_964413505.1 uncultured Bifidobacteriaceae bacterium
CGAACCACGGCAGCCGCATCCACGTCATGCCCGGCGCGCGCAGTTGAATGATTGTCGCGATAAAATTCACCGCGCCCAGCAGCGACGATGAGATGAGCAAAACCATTCCGATGATCCAGAACAACTGTCCATGTGTCGGAATGGTCGTCGCCAGCGGCGAATACGAAGTCCAGCCCGCTTGCGCCGCGCCACCGGGAATGAAAAAACTCACGAACATGATAAGGCCGCCCAGAAAATACGCCTGATAGCTCGCCATGTTCACGCGCGGAAACGCCATGTCCACAGCGCCGATCATCAGCGGCACGACGTAATTTCCAAACGCGGCGAACGCGAGCGGAACGATTCCGAGAAAGACCATGATCGTCCCGTGCATCGCGCCGAAGGAATTGTAAAGCTCCGGTGAAATAACCCCTTTCGCCGCGACCTGGCCGAGAACTTTTTCCAGCAGCGGCCCGATTACCGGGACCGGCGTGCCCGGATGCGCGATCTGCCAGCGCATCATGATCATCAGGAAAAATCCGAACAGCATGAAGCACAGCGCAGTGAAGCCGTATTGGATGCCGATGGTTTTATGGTCGGTGGAAAAAATGAATTTCGCCCAGAACCCGGGATCGTGATGCTCGTAGTCGTGGTCGCCGTGCGCTTCCTGTAAATGATGCGCCTCGTCTTTGCGATACGGCGGAAATTGGTGAACAATTGCGTCCATAATTTATTTCACTTTGTCCCAGACCATCAGCGTCAGCAGGAGCGGCAGATAAATGATTGAGGCCAAAAATAACTGCCGCGCGCGCGCCAAAGTCAGTTGCCGGGAAAACTGGAGCGCGCAAAACAAAAATCCCGCGCCGAGGATGATTGCTCCTGCAAGATAAATTGTCCCTGCCATTTTAAAAATGAACGGACACAGGCTTGCAATCAGCAGGGCGAACGTGTGGCTGACCGTTTGCTGGCCGGTGCGTTTGCCGTCGGCATCCACGTTCGGCAGCATGACGAAACCAGCCTTCGCGTATTCGTCGCGGTATATCCATGCGATGGCGAAAAAATGCGGCATCTGCCAGAACGCGAGGATTGCAAACAGCACCCAGCCTTGGCCGCCCAGTTCATTTCGCGCCGCGGTCCAGCCCATCAGCGGCGGCAGCGCGCCGGGAATCGCGCCAATGGCCGTGTTCAGCCACGTCACGCGCTTGAGCGGCGTGTAAATGAAAAGATAACTGACCAGCGTCACCGCGCCGAGAACGCTCGTGAGCAGATTCACCGCGAGCGCGAGATAAATCAAACCGGCGACCGAACCCACACCGCCGAAAATCGCGACGGTCGTCGGTTGCAAACGTCCCGATGGCAGTGGGCGGTCCTGCGTGCGGCGCATTTTCGCGTCGTATTCGCGTTCTAGCAACTGGTTCAACGCCGAGGCGCCCGCCGCGACCAGTCCGGTCGCCGCCAGCGTGTTGAAAAACAAAATGAAATTGATCGAGCCGATTTCGCCAATGTAAAATCCGACGGCCGTTGTCAGCAGCACCAGCGTCGTCAGCCGCGCTTTTATCAAATCGGAGAAAACCGCCGCCCAGCTTTTCCCGGCGGTGTTTGCGCTTATAATTTCTGCGGATATTTCCTTCATCATTTGTTTGCGGCCAAGGCTCCGAACACATCGAGCGGCGCGGTTTCAGCCTCCTGTATTTTCACCGAACGCCCAAAAGCAATAATATACCAGAGCGCGCCTGTCACGAGCGAAAGTGCGCCGACCAGAACGTGCGCCGTCGCGACATCCGCCGCCTTGTTCGTCCAAATCGTCGCCATGCCGAGCACTATTTGAAATAAAATCAGCGCCAGCCAGAAAACCGCCAGCTTCGTCAGCAAATCTTTTTTACCGAGCCGTTTGATGGACAATCCCGCCGCCGCCCCGACGCCCGCAAAAATAACGAGTGCGACGATGCGGTGAATCATTTGCAAGACGACTTGAAACGCGGTGATTGGATTTTCGTTCGTGGCTTCAATCCGCTGCTGGTTGTAGCGCGCAATGGCATCGGGGTTGGTATCCGGCCAGATTTTTCCGTAGGCGGCCGGAAAATCGGGAATCGCCAGGCCCGCGTGCTGGTGCCTCATCGTCGCGCCGAGAATCAATTGTAGGAAAATCAGGATTGTGACGAACAATACATGGCTGCGCAGTCCCCGCGGGACGGAAAAGGATTTTTGTTTTGACGCCAGTTCAATCCAGAAACGGCTCGTGAACAATGCAATTGCGCAGGTCAGGACAAAAAATGTCTGGGCGATCACGCCGTGGAAAACTCCGAGGCTGTCCATTTTCATCGTCACGCGCAATCCGCCCAGAACGCCTTGCGCGACGACGAGCAGAAAAGCGATGATCCCGAGCCATTTCATCCATTTACGCGAATCTTTCAGCCAGAGCCAGACGGCCAGAATCGTCGTCATCAATCCCACCGCCGAAGCCCAAAGTCGGTGCGTGTGCTCATAAAAAATCCCGCCGGTCCATTTTGAAATCGGGAAGGCAAACATGTTGTAGCCGTAGCTGTTCGGCCAGTCTGGCACGGACATTCCGGCTTCGTGGCTCGTCACAAGCCCGCCCGCGCCAAGCAGCAAAAACGTGGCGACCGCCGTCAGCACGGAGAACCGGTATAGCCACGGATTGCTTTTCAAATCACAATTTATGTTCATCTGCCGGACATTAAAAACAACAAGCCGCTGCGTTCATCTTGCAGCGGTCGCTTTTGTTTGGTTACTTCGCCTCAAAAGTGAAATTGACGGTTGCGTCGGCGTCCTTGACCTCCACCTGCGCGGTCTGTTCGCCCGCCTTGCGGTGCGCCGCGACTATCGTGTAT
>CAYPTV010000471.1:0-2823 GCA_964413505.1 uncultured Bifidobacteriaceae bacterium
TACGGGCTGCGCGCGGCTCACGCCGTGCTCGCCCAAAACCTCCCTCGTCGCTCACGCGACCTACGGGTTCACACACACGGACGGGTTGGAACGGGTTAAAGGACAGAGAAAATGTCCTTTACGGGTGAACACGGGTTAAGACGGGTTGGACGGGTTTTGGGAGTTCCGCTATCGCGGTGCAGCCAAAGACTTGAGAGTTGTCTGCGCCGTGCGGGGAATGTCCTGCCTACGCCCCTTGACCCCCTCCGGCTGGACACCCCACCCATGCTCGAAACATCCCAAGACTTTGGCTGGAGGAACGGGCATGCGAGCAGACGCGGGCATTCTTCCAAGTTTTCAGAAAGCCGCGCCAGCTCGCGGTTCATGGTAAAATATTCGGTTAGAAGTGTGTTCCTCACAAAAAAACCTCAACCATTAAAAAATATGAACATGACGTATGGAGATTCAGCGAATGTCTCCGTTGGGAGCAGCAAACTGAAAGACCAGCCCGCAGGGGAACGACCCCGCGAACGGCTCATTGAGCGCGGAGCAGCGGCATTGAGCGCAGCCGAACTCATCGCCATTTTAGTGAAAACCGGATTGCCCGGCGCAAACGCCCTCGACATCGGCAAGCAGTTGATTCAGAAATTCGGCTCGCTTGGCGCTATGGCAAAGGCATCCGTGGACGAATTGCAGTGCATCCGGGGTATTGGACGGGACAAGGCCGTTACGCTGGTAGCTGCGTTCACGCTGGCAGGGAAGATCGCCGAAGAATTACAGCGCGAGTCGCCCGTTTTGGACAATCCGCAGGCCATCGCAGACCTCTTGCGGGAACAGAACCGCACGAAGAACGTCGAGACGTTCCAGATATTGATGGTGAACACGAGGCGGCGATTGATACGCGTCGAACAGGTGTCGCAAGGATTGCTCGATACAATTCTGGTTCATCCGCGAGAGGTGTTCAATTCGGCCATTGCAGCACGCGCCGCCGCCATCGTTTTGGTCCACAATCATCCATCGGGCGACCCGACGCCGAGCGAGGCAGACATCAAAGTGACGCGTGATTTAATTCGCGCCGGCCAACTTCTCAAAATCGAAGTGCTCGATCACGTCATTTTGGGCTGTGCCACGGCAGACAGGTCGAAGGATTTTTCATCGTTACGGGAGCTTGGGTATTTTTATGCCTGACGTGGCATTGCAGGGCGATTCTCAAAAGGGAATCGCTCTTTTTTATGTTCCAAAAAATTTATTTGCAATTGACCACGCATACCTACTGGATAAGCTTTTCGTATGGCCGCAGAAGAAAAGCCGAGTGTTCCCGACGTTGAGGAATTTTTGAAAAACGCCAAGACCTTACTGGCGACGATCACTGAATTGGCTGAAACTGCAAAAAAGGCGGCGGCAGAGACAAACACATCCCGTGATGCTGCCACAGAATCTCAAAAGCAGATTGTCGCAGTCATAAACGACGCCAAAGCGAAGTTGGCTGAAATTACTACTACCGCAACGCAAGCTGTAGCGGCGGCTGGCACAACTCGTGACGCAGTCGCAGAATCTCAAAAACTGATTGCCGGAGTTCTTGCCGAAGCCAAAACAAAACTTACAGAAATCACAACCGCTGCAACGCAAGCGTTGACGACGGCGGGCACGTCTCGCGACGCTGCCACAGAATCTCAAAAGCTTGTTGCCGGAGTTCTCGCCGAAGCCAAAGCGAAGTTGACTGAAATTACTACCGCCGCAACACAGTCAGTGGCGGCGATGACGAAGATTACGGGCGACCAAGCCGTGATTGCGACCAAGTCGGCCCATATTGACGATGCTCAAAAACACGCGGACACGGTTCGTGCGAACCTTGACCGCGAACTCACAGCCGCGAAGCAGAAGGCGACCGAATCCGGGGCGCAACAAACCAAAGCTCAATCGGCGGCAGACAGCGCCGCAGAGTTGCTTGCAGATGTCCGAACAACCAAAGGATCGGTCGAGGCAGATGTAGCAACAATAGTTGCGGCTCGAAAGACCGCAGAGGACTCGGCTGTTGTGACAAAGGGTTTGGCAGACAAGTCGGTTGCAGTGGAGGAGCGAATTGCAACTTACGAAAAACGACTTGCCGAACTTGATGCGCTTTGCACCGCACAACTGAAAACGATAGAAGATTTACTTCCGGGCGCGACGGCGGCAGGCCTTGCTAGTTCTTTTGATGAACGTCGCAAGACTTTCCTAAAGCCGCATAATCGGTGGCAATGGCTGTTCGTCACCTCTGTTTTGGCAATCGTGGCATTGGCTGTTTCCGGTTTGTGGCACGTCTATAATGCTGGAACGCCGCCGACCTACGACGAATTGTTTCGCTTGTGGTTGTCCCGCCTGCCCGTGGCGGCCGCACTGGTTTGGCTGGCAGTCCATGCGAGCCACGAATCGGCACTCGCGAAGCGACTGGAGGAAGACTATGGTTACAAGGCAGCAGTGGCTTCTTGTTTGTTGGGATTCCAAAAACAAATATCAGAAGTTGGCAAGGATGCGGCAACCAACGCATCGCTTGCCAAACTGCTCGACAACACCCTCACGACAAGGAGACTCACAAATTTCAGTCCCGTCAAGTCACGAATTATCCCGAGTAGTCACTACATGGGGTAAATTGTCGGCACCACTCAAGGCGGCAATCCTCGCCATCATCTATTCAGCGGAGGGCCAGCCATGATCTTAAATCCGGCTGAAGTGCTGAATCCCGTATTCAACGCTCTGGACGCCCTGATCCAAGATTACGGCGTTTTTCTTTACCTCGTGTTCGTCTGGTTGTCCCTGGGAGCGATTGCCTGGGTGTTGGGCGGCGGCTTGCGGCGGAAACGG
>CAYPTV010000472.1:0-2820 GCA_964413505.1 uncultured Bifidobacteriaceae bacterium
TGGTGAGGTTGCGCACCTGGCCCTTGACCTTGGTGCCGACGGTGTATTTCGCCGCAGCGCCGTCCCACGGATTGGATTCGAGCTGGCGGATGCCGAGGGAAATTTTCTGCTCCTCGCGGTTGATGCCGAGGACGACCGCCTCGACTTCCTGATCCTGCTTCAAAATATCGCTCGGTTTGGCAATGCGCTTGGTCCAGGAAAGTTCGGTGACATGGATGAGGCCTTCGACGCCGGGTTCGAGCTGCACAAACGCGCCATAAGGCACAAGGCTGACGACCTTGCCCTTGACTTTCGCGCCGACGGGGAATTTCGTTTCGATGCTGTCCCACGGATTCGCGAGCTTCTGCTTGAGACCGAGGCTGACGCGTTCCTTTTCCTTGTTCACGTCGAGGACGACCACGTCAATTTCCTGGCCGACCTTGAGCAGTTCCGACGGATGGCCGATGCGGCCCCAGCTCATGTCCGTGATGTGCAGCAAGCCGTCAATGCCGTTCAAGTCAATGAACGCGCCGAAATCGGTGATGTTCTTGACCGTGCCCTTGCGGATGTCGCCGGGCGTCATGTCGGCCAGCAACTTGCCGCGCTTCTCGTTGCGCTCGGACTCGATCAATTCGCGGCGCGACAGAACGATGTTCTGGCGCTCCTGGTTGATCTTGACGACCTTGAACTCGTAAGTGTTGCCGACGAAGCCGGCGAGATTCTTCGGAGTCGTCACATCAATCTGCGACGCCGGCAAAAACGCCTCGACGCCCACGTTGACGACCAGGCCGCCCTTGACGATGGCCGTGACCTTGCCCTTGATGATGCCGCCTTCGTTGCAAATCGTCTGGATCTTGTCCCAGTTCTTTTTGAACTCCGCCTTCTCGTGCGAGAGGACGACGGTGCCTTCCTTGTTTTCGAGCTTCTCGATGAGCACGTCAATCTCGTCGCCGAGCTTGACGGACTTGAGATCAATAAATTCGTTGCCGGGGATGACGCCTTCGCTTTTGTAGCCGATGTCCACCAGGACTTCGTTCTTGCGAAGCTCGATGACCTTGCCTTTGACAATTTCGCCCTGCGCAAAGCTTGTGGCGCTTTGCTTCATGGCTTCTTCCATTGTGAGCATAACTATTCTGTGTTTAAACCGACGGAGGCTTTGAGCAACCCGCGATGCGGGCGACTTGAAGACTCCATTGCCTAACTAACGAGCGCTGCCGGGGCAACGGAGGTTAAGGGTTAGGTTGTTTGTTGACTGTTTTTTCTCAGCCTCAATGAACACTTGTCTCGCCGCAGTTTCCTGCGACCAGCCAAGCCACCTCCAATAACTGTTACGAAGGCGGATCCGCACACGCGGCGTTCAGGCGGGATGGAAAATACGGGAAATACCAAAAATGGCAAGCGGGAAATTGAAAGCGATATGTTCCACAAACTCTCCGACAAACTGGTTTTGATCTTCAGCACCGCCAGCCTGGAAATTCCAGCCAAAACCGATTTTGAAAACACGCCCCAAACGGAAGGCCATGGTCGGCGACCGGCCACCGAGAAGGGCTTCTCCCTGACCGACAAGGGCTTCCCGATCACCGAGAAGGGCTTCGGAAACAGGCTGAAACGTCAAAAACCCAGCAAAATGGCATTTTCCAGGTTCAACATTCCCCCGTCCTTTGCGGGAAATCTTTAAATATGCCTGGTGATGGAGCGGGAAGCATCGGATTTGGATTCCAGCGTGAACGGAAAAGAAAATCTGGCGGTTTAAGCGGCGGGTGCCTAATCCTTCCGCCTTTTGAGCAACCACTGGACAATGAACGCCAGCAGGGCCAAATCGAAGATGCTCGTGATCACGGCGAACCCCGTTTCCCCCTCATTTTCGTCCTCGTCCTCGTCCTCGAAATGCTGATGAAAATACGGGGGACGAGGACGAGAATGACGACGAGGAGGATGGTCAAACTGGATTTTCAGGCGCGCCGGCAAATCACGGCCACAGTTTTTTTTGACACCGCATGGTATCAGACGCGCGCCATTTCAGCCATTGCAATTTGCGGCAATTTCTGGAACCGGATTGAAGAGAGGGAAATTTGACCGGCTGACACTGCAAGGCAGCTCATAAAATTGATTTTTCGTGGGACTTGGCCTGCTTGGCCTCGTTTTCCATCCTCAGGAACGCGGTCATGGACTCGGCGTTGATCCTCTTCCTGGGCTTTTGAAGGGACAGGGTGTCAATGCGCTGGACCATTTTCATCTTGTTGGAGCTGTAAAGCAGCGCGGTTTCCTCGGTGATCAAATCCTGCTCGTATGCCTTGTAAAGTGATTGCTCAAAGCTGTGCCAGCCGTAGGCGGTGCCGGCCTCGATGATGTCATCCAGGCGGCGGCCTTCGTTTTCGCCGAGCAAAATGGCCTCGCGGGTGCGCAGGTTGCTGCCCATCATTTCCGTGACGAGCAGCCGGCTGCCGATGATGGAGGGAACGAGGCGCTGGCTGATGATGTAACGCATGGAGCCGGCAAGACGTTCGCGCACCTGGGTTTCCTCATCCACGCCGAACATGCCGATGATGCGGTTGATCGTGCTTGAGGCGCTGGTGGTGTGCAGAGTGCTGAAAACAAGATGGCCGGTCTCGCCGGCGTTGAGCACGATCTCCATGGTTTCGCGGTCGCGGATTTCCCCGATGAAGATTATTTTGGGCGCCTGTCTCATGGCGGCGCGCATCCCACGGTGAAAGCTGAAAAAATCCCGGCCCAGTTCGCGCTGGCTGAACGTGGACTTGATGGGCGTGAGCACAAATTCAATCGGGTCTTCCAGCGTGAGGATGTGGATCTCGCGGGTCTTGTTGATTTCGTTGAGCATGG
>CAYPTV010000473.1:0-2813 GCA_964413505.1 uncultured Bifidobacteriaceae bacterium
AAAACACGTTTAAATCTGTTGAGAAATGACTGAGTTATGCCACTTTCAAAATGGTTTAATGTTGCCCCTTGACCCACTTTTTGAGGTCACGTGATGACCTTGAGGGATGAATTTTACATTGTATTGTATTACACGGCTGGTAACGCGCCATATGTCAGACAAACAAACTAATAATAAGTCGGTTCGACGAAATCGCAGGCGCGGTCCAGTCACGTGACCTAGCAATACGATTTGCTGTAAAAATGAGTCTTAAGATGACGTTTAAAAACATTTAGTGACATTGAGCTGAAAGCGTCAGTTAGAGTGGACGGTAGTGAATTCCAGACAGTAGGCGCTGCATGACAGAAAGCACGGCTACCGAAGACTGTTTTCGAACCGCTGTCGCGCAGGTAGCAATGATCACTGGACCTCAGTTGTCTGGCTGGTCTATGCAGTTGAACCAATTCTTGAAGGTAGGTAGGTCGTTGTGTCGTCATTGTCTTGAACGTCAAGAGTGCAACTTTGTACTCAATTCTCGAGCACACTGGAAGCCAATGCAAGTCAGCAAGAATGGGGGTGACATGGCATCTCGAACTCGAGCTAGTAACGAGACGAGCGAGAGTATTCTGAACTCGTTGCAGCTTCTTGATGTTAGACGTCGACGTGCCGTACAACAGTGAGTTGCAATAGTCTAGTCTCGTCGAGACTATTGCGGTTGCAACGGTTTTGAGGTCTGCAGTCGTGACAAGGTTTTTGATGCGACGGAGTGCACGAATGTGACAGAACGATGCTCTGCATATGTTGTCGACATGCTGGTCGAACGACATCGTGCTGTCTATGGTGACGCCCAAGGTACGAACGGATTCTGAAACGCAAATATCGGTGCCACCGAGTTGAACTGTGCTGATTTCACCTTCGTGTCTGTGTCTTGCACTGGTGCCGACGACGATTGTTTCAGATTTCTCTGGATTCAACGACAGCCCATTTAGGGTGAACCATCGGTGAACTGCACTGAAACATCTATCCATTACTAATGGTGAGCTCGCTTCGTTTAGCGATATGTAGAGCTGTGTGTCATCGGCGTACTGTGCATGTCGGACATCGAATGATTTGATGACGTCAGCGATCGGCGCAATGTACAGCGTAAACAGTAGTGGTCCGAGAACCGACCCCTGGGGCACACCTTACTTGCACGACGTGGCCGCAGATCGACGTTCGCCCATTCGAACAAACTGTGATCGATCGCCGACGTAGGAACGAATCCAATTCAATGTGGAATCTGTTAATCCAAATGATCGTTCGAGTCGAATAAGCAAGATGTCCTTGTTGATGGTATCAAATGCTGCAGACAGGTCGAGCTGTACAAGTAATGTTCTTGCTTTGTTGTCAGCAGCACAGTAAATGTCGTTTGCCAGTTTCAACAAAGTCGTCTCAGTCGAGTGGCCGCGTCGATAAGCCGACTGCAACTGGTTGAAACACGGCGACCGTTCTACATGCGCAATGACACGCGACAGAAAACATTTCTCGACAATCTTCGACACGGTGTGAAGATTGGAGATCGGTCTGTAATTAGCGACATTGTCCCGATCAAGACCCTTCTTTTTCAACAGTGGTGTAACGGCGGCTGTCTTGTAGCGCGACGGAAATACGCCATCTTTGAATGACAACTCGATTAACTTAGCAATCAGTGGAGCAAACACGTCACAGCACGACTTTATAATGGACGTCGGAATGGCGTCCAACTGCGACGACTTGGCTGGCATGGCACTGATGAGCTTTGCTATTTCATCGACTGATGGCGGCAACAGCGCAGTAAGCGGCTCACCAGCGAAGACAGCGTCATAAACCGTTGGGTCAGATTCAGTGCCATTCAACCGCTGTGCGATTAACGATTTGATCTTCCTGATTTTGTCGTCGAAGAAGTCGACGAAACGATCGCACAGAGATTGGCAGTCCGCGTTTGTATTGCTCTCATGTCGCTCAGTCTGATGCAAAACGTCACGGATGACTGACCAGCGCTTACGCGGGTCAGAGCCGGCAGCGCCGATTCGTTTACTGTAGTAGTCGTGACGCGACTTGATGATGGCCGTGTTGGCGGCACGGCACATTCGACGGTAGGCGACGTAGTCGACTTCGTTACGCGATGATCGCCATTTCCGTTCCAAACGTCGCCGGTCTCGTTTCGCAATGACGGCTTCCTGTGACAACCATCTGCTGTCTCGCCGGCTTGATGAAATGCAGCGTTTCGACTGCAGCGGACAGTGAACATCCAGAATACTGGTCACGGTTTCGTCTAACTGATCAGCGAATTCCTCAGCAGTCGAAGCTGGCGCCGAAAACAGTTCGGAGCGGTAGATGTCGCATTTGAACTGTTCCAGGTCGATGGCCTTCAGGTTGCGAAAACGATACGTGTGAACATGTCGAGGAGGACGCTCATACGTGACGAGCGACCACGTCACCAGATCGTGATCAGACACACCGTGACTCGATCGCGCACCAACCTGTCGGATCCGTGTTGATGCAGCGCCGCCGATGACCAGATCTAGTAGATTCTCGACGTTCAACGTTCGGCGTGTAGCTGTCGTAACGAACTGTTGAAGACCGTGAGCATCGAGCAGTGACGACAGATCGGTCCGAATCGACGTGCTGTTGGAACCGGGACAGTTGAAGTCGCCGCACAGAACAAGCCGGTCCGCTTCAATGACGTCGCCGAGCTTCACCAGCAGGTCGGACAGATCGTCGAGGAACGATTCGATGCTGTCGAGCGACATTGATGGCGGTCGATAGATGATAGCAATCGTGACATCGTCAGTCTTGCCGGCACGAAGCGTTGC